>JAKSBM010000863.1 GCA_022361135.1 Desulfobacterales bacterium
AGGCCCGAAGATTCCGGCCCGGATTTTCATGGCCAGAGACAAAAATGGCCAGGGAAAGGGCTGCAGAATTGGCCGAATTGAGAAAAAAGGTGGCGATGAGAAAGATCAATGCCAATGCCAGGATCCCGGTCATGGGCAGATTCTGGGCAATGGCGAAGATGGCGCTTTCCACCCCGTGGGCATTGAGGGTCTCGGTGACGTCGAAATAAATGCCGGCGCCCCCCACCACCCCATACCAGAGGAAATTCCCCAGGGAGGGCAGAATCAAAGAGGCGGCAACGGTTTCCCGGATGGTTCTTCCCTTGGAGATCCGGGCAATGAAGACGGAAACAAAGGGGGACCAGCTCATCCACCAGGCCCAATAGAAAACCGTCCAGGAACCAATCCAGTTTCCTTCGTATCCCGGGGCAGTGAAAAGGCTCATGGGAATGAAATGGAGTAGGTATTGGCCGATGGAGTTGGTGGTCAGATTAATGAGGAAAATGGTGGGGCCAAATACCAGGATGAAAAACCATACCGCCACAAATACCCACATGTTCACATCCCCAATGATCTTCACCCCTTTTTCAATGCCGGTGTATACCGAGATGGTGAAGATGGCCGTGAGGATCCCGATGATCAGGTAGGTGGCACCGTCCCCCAGGGCCAGGCCGTATTGAAATTTGAGGCCGGCGGAAAGCTGAAGAGCCACAAAACCCGTGGTGGTGGCCAGGCCTCCCAGGGTGGCAAATACGGCGAAGATATCCAACACCCGCCCCCAGGTACCGTGGATCTTATCCCCAATGACATAGTAAAAGGCCGAGGAAAATTTAAGGGGTAGATCCCGGGTAAAGCAGGCATGTCCCAGGGCCACGGAAAGGATGGCATAGATGGACCAGGCACTCAGACCCCAGTGGAAAAAGGAATAGGTCATGGCATTGGCACCGGCCACGGCATCCTTGGCCTCCCCGCCAAAATAGGGGGGCGGGCTCATGTAATGGTAGGCGGGCTCGGCCGGCCCCCAAAAGACGATGCCCGCGGCAATGGCGGAGCCGAAAAGCATGGCAAACCAGGAAAAATTGGAAAACTCCGGTGTATCTTCCGGACGGCCCAATTTCAATTTTCCATAGCGGTTGCCAAGGAGAACAAAACATCCCCCCACCAGAAGGACAACGGTCAACAGGTAAAGCCAGGCCCATTGGGTGGTGGTCCAGGCAAACACGGCATTGATGACGGACGTCATGTTTTCCGGAAACACAACCGACCAGATGACGAATAATACGGTTAAGGATGCGGAGACCCAAAAGACAAACGGGTCAAAGGGTTTTGCTGCGTCTTTCACTATTACTCTCCTGTGCTGATTTTAATTGGTCCCGCCCAAAGGCCGTCCCCTGGGCAACACCATGGAAAAATTGCAGCTTGCATGCCGGAAAGCGACACAAACCACACAAAAAGAACACAAGCGACTGAAATAATAGAAATTAAAACAGACAAACCCCACATTAAAAAATGATCCCGGAGGAGAGTTTGACAAATTTTTTGCACTTTTGGAAAATGCAAACCGACAAGAATTCTCCGGTGACAAAAATTCTACACCTGTCGGATTTTTAACCGTGGAAAATGGGCCCCATCCGGCCTGACTGGGATTAATTCCCCTTGGGAAGGGCCAGGAAGGACTCCCGGCGAAAGCCATATTTTTTCATTCGATAGTGGAGGACCTGGCGGGTGATTCCCAGGATCCGCGCCGCCCGGGTCACATTGCCCCGGGTTTTGGCCAGGGCATTTCGGATGGCGGCCTTCTCCCGCTGTTTCTGGCTCTGGGCAAAATTGCCGTGGGGGTCCTCGGGGATGGACGGGGGCGGGGAGATGGAATCCTTGGGGAAAAAGGAAGGGGTATCCGGGGTATAATTAAAATTCTCCAGGGTGTCCAACCCCGGGCCAAAATGCTGGATCCCGATGGTTTTTTCCTGGCCGGCGATGTTCATGGCCCCTTCGATGAGGTGTTCCAGCTCCCGGATATTGCCGGGCCAATGGTAGGTGTTGAAGAGATCCATGACCCCGTTGGAGATGGCCCGGGCATGGGTGCCCAGCCGGGCATTGTACTTTTCCAGAAAATGTCGGCTCAACTCCTGGAGGCTGTCCCGCCGCTCCCTAAGGGCCGGCAATTTCACCATGACCACCCCCAGTCGGTAGTAGAGATCCTTGCGCAACTTATCATCCTTAATGGCGTCCTGGGGAGAGTCACTCACCGAGGAGATGATCTTCACGTCCACGGGCACCTCCTTCACCGATCCCACCCGGCGGACCTGCTTTTCCTGGAGGACCCGCAACAACTTGGCCTGGAGCTCCACGGGCATGGCCAGCAATTCATCCAGGTAGAGGGTGGAACCATGGGCGATTTCAAAGAGGCCGGGCTTGTCCAGGGCCCCGGTGAAGGCCCCCCGGCAGGTGCCGAAGAGCATGCCCTCCAGCAGATCATGGGGTATGGCGGCACAATTGACGGCCACAAACTTTTCCCCCTTACGGGGGCTGTGGTTGTGGATGGCCTGGGCCACCAACTCCTTGCCCGTTCCGGTCTCCCCCTGGATCATGACCGGGGAAAGGGACTCCGAAGCCCGCTTGGCAATGTCGATGCTCTGGATAAAATTGGGACTGGAGCCCACCAGATCATCGAAATTAAACTGGGTGCCGTTGCCCCGATCCGTGGTACAAGGGCTCCGGTGGACCGCCGGTGCCGACTGCCGGAACAATTCATAATCTTTGACAAAACAAATGGTGCCGTTGATCTGATCACCATCCAGGAGGGGATAGACACTGGTGATGCTGTTCACCACCCGGCCGGAACAGGTGCGATAGAAAAAAGGGGTGTTCCGGATCACCCCCTGTTCATTGATGCATTGCATGATCATGGAGGTCCGATTGTTCAATTCATAGATATCGGTCACCTTCATACCCATGGCTTCCCGGGGGGAGATGCCGTCAATTTTGCCCTGGGTCTGGTTGTAATAGAGGATGGTTCCATGGCCATCCGTAATCATCACTCCGTCGTCCATGCCGTTGAACACGGAATAAAAATCAACATTCGCTAAATCCAGGGGGGGAATCGACTGATTTTGAAATGCCACGGCCATATCCTTTTACCAAAGGTTGCTGTTTCTATTCCAATGCAGCAAGACCATAGCACAGGAAAAGAAGGGAGGCAAAGCCGGGGGAAAAAGTCGTTTAAAAAAACCTGAAAAGCCTTTCCGAACAGGGAATTAAGGAGAATCCGTTTTCAAAGGAAGGAAAAGGGCATTCCCATAAAAAAAGGGGAGCACCGGAATCATCCGGATGCCCCCCTTATTCACCTAGGGATGGTGAAATCGAAATTTAATAGGCCTGGGTTAACAGCCCCTTGATGTCGGACAATGAAGGCCGTCTGGGATTGCCCTCGGTGCAGGCATCGGCCAGGGCATGTTTGGCCATGGCATCCAGCTCGGCGGTAAAGGCCGCCTCTTCCACCTTGAGTTCCCGGATTTTGCCGGCAATGCCCATGGAGTGATTCATGGCCTTCACCGCCTCGATGAGGCTGGAAGTCCCCTGCTCAACGGTGTCGGCGGGCAGGTCCACCATCTGGGCAATTTCATGGTAGCGGACCCCCACATCAAAACTGTTGAAGCGGATGACATGGGGCAGAATCACGGCATTGGCCAGGCCGTGGGGGATGTGAAACACCCCGCCCAGGCTGTGGGCAATGCTGTGGGTGATCCCCAGGCCGGCATTGTTAAAGGCCATGCCGGCCATGCAGG
>JAKSBM010000728.1 GCA_022361135.1 Desulfobacterales bacterium
GCAGGCGAATACCTCATGGGCACCAACTTCGCCTTTGCCAGCTACGCCATGATGGGCCATGGCACCGGCAA
This sequence comes from Desulfobacterales bacterium, assembly GCA_022361135.1. Next base: position 72 of record JAKSBM010000728.1, read on the forward strand.
GATGATCGAGCACTACGGCACCGAGTGGCAGAAGCGTGAAATCATGTCCAAACTCTACAGCGGCACCTGGACCGGTACCATGCTCCTCACCGAACCCGAAGCCGGATCCGACGTGGGGGCCCTGACCACCAAGGCCGTTCCCAACGGCGACGGCACCTACCAGATCACCGGGGAAAAGATCTTCATCTCCGGCGGGGAGCACGATTTGGCCGAAAATATCATCCATCCGGTCCTGGCCCGCATCGAAGGGGCGCCGGAAGGCACCAAGGGCATCTCCCTTTTCCTGGTTCCCAAATTCCGGGTCAATGCAGACGGCAGCCTGGGGGAGTTCAACGATGTGATCTGCACGGGCATTGAACACAAAATGGGAATCCACGGCAACTCCACCTGTTCCCTGGCCCTGGGCTCCAAGGGCAATTGCGTGGGCACCCTGCTGGGGGAAGCAAACAAGGGGATGAAGGCCATGTTCCTCATGATGAATGCCGCCCGGCGCCTGGTGGGATACCAGGGATTTTCCTGCGCCACCACGGCTTACATGTACGCCCTGGACTATGCACGGAACCGGACCCAGGGGAAAAATCTATTGGAAATGATGAATGCCGAAGCCCAATCCGTCACCCTCATCAACCATCCCGATGTCCGTCGCCAGCTCATGGAAATGAAGGTCCAGGTGGAGGGCATGCGCTCCTTGCTCTATTACATCCACTATTGCGCCGACATGGCCGAAATTGCCGAAACCGAAGAAGAACGGGCCAAATACCAGGGTTTTGTGGAAGTGCTCACCCCCATTGGAAAGGGCTATGTCACGGACCGGGCCTTTGAGGTCTGCTCCCAGGGCATGCAGGTCTATGGCGGCTATGGGTTCATTGAAGAGTATCCCATGGCACAGCTCCTGCGGGATGTGCGCATCACCCTGATTTACGAAGGCACCAACGGCATCCAGGCCATGGATCTGCTGGGCCGGAAGCTGGGCATGGACAAGGGTAAACCCATCATGGACCTCTTTGGTGAAATGCAAAGAACCGTGGCCGCAGCCAAGGCCGTCCCCGAATTGGAAGCCCTGGCCGGCAAAGTGGAAGAGACCGTGAACAAACTGGCCGAAGTGGCCCTGCACATGGGCCAGACCGCCATGGGCGAAAAAGTATTGTCCGCCTTTGCCAATGCCCATCCCTTCCAGGATGCGGCCGGCGACACCATCATGGCCTGGATGCACCTGTGGCGGGCCCTGGTGGCCAGCCAGAAATTGGCCAAGGCCAAGAAAAAGGACAAACCCTTTTACCAGGGCATCATCAAATCCCTGGAATACTTTGTCAATGCCAAGCTGCCCATGACCCAGGGCCGCTTTGCCGCATTGCTGAACACCCCGTCCACCGCCGTGGACATGGAAGAAGGGATGTTCCCCAGTTAAGGCTCCCATGATTCCATAAATTTGCATCAAACTGTTTCCGGGCCGCAGCCATGGCGTCTGCGGTCCGGTTTCATCCCCATCCCATGGAATGGGTCTGCCCAACCCTATTATAAAGGAGGCCCCATGGATGTCATCGGCATCTCCGGAAGCCCCATCCCCAAAAGTAACACCGATCGAATCATCCGGCATATCCTGGACCATGCCGGCGAATCCCGTGAATTCATTAAATTGAGCACCATCCAGGTTCGTCCCTGCCTGGGCTGCAAGCAATGTGTGGAAGACAATATCTGCAAGGTCAAGGATGATTTCCCGGCCCTGGCCGAAAAAATCAAACGGGCCAAAGCCCTGGTCATCGGAGCCTATACCCCCTACAGCCAGATCGACGCCTTTACCAAGGCTCTGCTGGAACGATTCTGGTCCCTGCGCCATGTCACCCACCTGCTCAAGGGCAAGCTCGGTGCCACCGTGGTCACCGGCCTCACCGCCCCGGTGACGGAAATGGTCAGCCAGGCCATGGCCGGTGAAATGGCCGGGTACGAAGGGATGGAACTGGTGGGCCAGATCCGGGTCCAGGGCAATCTTCCCTGTGTCACCTGCGGCCGGGGGGATGACTGCCCCCAAAGCGCCAAGCCCCTGCTCCACGGGGCCGATATCCCCTGCAGCGACATCCCCTATGCCGATGTCCAAAACAATGACGCCCTCTGGCGCCAGGCCGAAGAAATCGGCAAAAAAATCAAAGCCGGATTGAACAGCTGATTCCACTCCGCCGCCAACGGCTCTGGAACAGAACGCCAGGGGGATAAAACCAAAAGACCAACAGAATTCAGCCGGGAGCAATATCTCCCAGGGGACCGGGGGAGACATTGCCCCCCGGGGAATTTGGGTATTGATTTTTACGGTTCCATGCTTATTAATACTTGCCGTGACCCATTAGGAGGTAAGATTAATGAAGCCCGTAACCGTTGCTGTTGTGCAGGCATCGCCTGTATTGTTCGATCTTGATAAAACCGTTGAAAAGGCCTGCCATCTCATCCGGGATGCCGGATCCGCCGACCTCATCCTTTTACCCGAGGCCTTTATTCCGGCCTATCCCCGGGGATTCGGATTTGGCATGCGTGTGGGATTCCGCACCGAACCCGGCCGGGACCTCTGGCAGAGGTATGCTGAAAACGCCGTCACCGTACCCGGCCCCCACACCGACCTCATTGCCCGGGCTGCCCGGGATGCCAAGGCCTACGTTTGTGTGGGCGTCATTGAAAAGGATACCATCACCGACACCGGTACCCTCTATTGCACCAGCCTTTACTTCGGCCCCGACGGCAGCTTTCTGGGAAAACACCGGAAACTCAAGCCCACGGGCTCCGAACGGCTGATCTGGGGAGAAGGGGACGGATCCACCCTGCCCGTATTCCAGACGGAAATCGGCCGCATGGGCGGGCTCATCTGCTGGGAAAACTATATGCCCCTGGCCCGCATGGCCCTCTACGGCCAGGGGGTTGAACTCTATCTTGCCCCCACAGCCGACTCCAGGGATGCCTGGCAGGCCACCCTGAAACACATCGCCCTGGAAGGCCGCTGTTTTGTCCTGGGTTGCAACCAATATGTGGAAAAATCCGACTACCCCGATGGTTTGCCCATGGCCGAAGAGCTGGGGGACCAGCCCGACACCATGTGCCGGGGGGGCAGTGTCATCATCTCCCCCATGGGCGAAGTCCTGGCCGGTCCCCTCTGGGACCAGGAAGGCATCCTATACGCCAACCTGGACATGGATGAAATCACCCGGGGAAAACTGGACTTTGACGTCACCGGCCACTATGCACGGCCCGATGTTTTCCAATTGAAGGTCAACACCGAACCCCGGAACAGCGTCTCCTTCTCCTCGCCCCCGGCAACCGGTGTACCCGTTGCATCCGCCCCCCTGGAGTAGATATGCAAGATCCGCAAAACGCACACCTGGACCTTTTACACAACATGGGTGAGCTCACCGGTCTGGTCACCGGGGATTCCGACATTGAAACCTTTCTGGACAAAACCGTCCATCTGGTGGCCACCCATCTCAATGCCCATGTCTGCTCCATTTACCTCTTTGAGGAGGGGGAAAACCTCCTCATCCTCAAGGCCACCCAGGGCCTCAACCCCGATGCCGTGGATTTTGTCCGCATGAAACCCGGGGAAGGGCTGGTGGGTCATTGTTTCCAGACCCAGGCCGTAATCCGGGAAGGCAACGCCCCCAAGAACCCCAATTTTAAATATTTTGACCGGGCCGGGGAAGACCCCTTTAACTCCTTCCTCTGTATCCCCATCCAGCGGGGCATGGAACGCATCGGGGAGTTGGTGGTCCAGCACCGGGATCTCGACCATTTCACGGCCGATGATGAACGAACCCTGAAAACCGCCGTCACCCAGGTGGCCGGCGCCCTGGCCTCGGCCCGGCTGCTCATGGAAATCGACATCCAGGGCACCGGGGATTACCAGGCCGATCTTCCCGCTTTCATTTCGGGTATGATGGCCGTGGGCGGCCCCACTTCGGGCAAAAGCCGGATCATGGGGCAAAACCGGAAATCCGCCCTCTACGGACCGGCCCAGCCCCATTCCCCCTATACCAAGGATGATTTTAAACGGGCCCTGTCCCGGACCACCCAGGAATTGAAATCCCTCCAGGATGAATTTGCCAAACGGCTGCCGGAAAGTGCCACCCTGATCTTTACGGCCCACTTCATGATCCTCAAGGATAAGAATTTCACCGGGAAAATGGCCGCCCTCATGGACCAGGGAATCGCCCCGCTGGCTGCGGTGAAAAAGGTGGCCCGGAAATACATTGCCCTGTTTTCCTCCAGCCCCCACGCCTATATGCGGGAAAAAACCGTGGATGTGGAGGACCTCACCTTGAGGATCCTTTCCAATTTCACGGAGAACCGGGATGAAGACGATCTGGTCAAGGGCAGCATTGTCATTGCGCCGGAACTTTACCCCTCGGACATGCTCCGCTTGGCCGCCTCCAATGTGAAGGGCATTGTCCTGGCCGCCGGGGGAACCGCCTCCCATGTGACCATCCTTTCCCGCTCCCTGGGGATTTCCCTGATCATTGTGGACGACACCCGGTTGCTGAAGTTGCCCGAAGATACCCCCCTATACCTGGATACGGCCCAGAAAAGCATCTACATCGACCCGGCACCGGAAACCCTGGCCTTTCTCCAGATCCAGAACCCCGAGGGCAACCCCATGCCCCAGACGCCCCTGGCACCCAAAACCCAAACCCGGGACGGGGAACGGGTCACCCTGCTGGCCAATGTCAACCTGCTCAACGAGGTGGAAGCAGCCCGCAGGCTCAATGCAGACGGGGTGGGCCTCTACCGAACGGAATTTCCCTTCCTCATCCGCTCGGCCTTTCCGTCCGAAAACGAACAATACTTGATCTATCGAAAACTGCTGGACGGCATGGGACCGGCACCGGTGACCATTCGTACCCTGGATGCCGGCGGGGAAAAGGCCCTGCCCTATTCCGGCATTTCCCGGGAGGCCAATCCCGAGCTGGGACTTCGCTCCATCCGCTTTTCCCTGCGCTACCGGGAAATATTCGAAACCCAGATCCGGGCCATCCTCCGGGCAGGACGGGGCCGGGATCAACTGGGAATCATGTTTCCCTTGATTTCATCGGTGGATGAATTCATCCAGGCCCGGAAGGTGGTGGACCATTGCATCGGGGATCTTAAAAAGGAAGGTATTCCGGCGGTGAAGCAATTGGACATCGGCATGATGATCGAATTGCCTTCGGTCCTGGGCACCCTGGACGAATTTGCCGACCTGGCCGATTTCTTTGCCGTGGGCACCAATGACCTGGTTCAGTATCTATTGGGTGCCGACCGGGCCAACCGTTTGGTGGCCAATCATTATATCCCCCACCACCCGGCGGTGAACCGGGCCCTGGATGCCATTGCCCGGGCAGCGGAAAAAGCAAAAATTCCCGTCTCCGTCTGTGGGGAGATGGCCCACGACCCCGACTATATCCCATTCCTATTGGGAGTGGGCATCCGGAAACTCTCGGTGGACCCCCAGTTTTTACGGGAAGTCCAAACCACCATATCCGGATTTACCATGGCCCAGGCCAGGTCCCATGCCGCACGCATGCTGGCCCAGACCCGGGTGGCCGACACCGCCCAGGTTTTAAAGGGCCGACCGGGCAATTGAATCCATCCACTTTCCCAGGGAATCCACTGAAATAAAAAAGCAGATTCCCTGGATTTTTTCTGTTATAATCCCGAGCATTTGGCAGGACAATGTCCCCCGACAACCCCTTGAGCAAGATGACCCAGGAGAGACAGAAGGCGCCCCCAAACCCCCGTGACGGCCGGTGACTCAACCGTCCTGAAACGGCGAACCGCCCCCCTTTACCCTGATGTCTGTTAAGGATTACCCCATGGTCGACAATTTTGATGGTTTTCACTCTTTTCTTCTGGACATGGAAGTCATGGACTTCCTATCGGTATTTGAACGCATGGATGACGGCGTGGTCATTGCGGACAAGGACGGCACCATTCTGTTCTACAACCGGGCCCAGGGCAAAATAGACGACATCGCCCCGGACCAGGCCATGGGATCAACGGTCACGGAAATATACGAGCTCAACAACCGGACCAGCATGATGATGCAATGCCTGCTTCACCAGACGCCGTTCAAAAACCAGGTCTTTTTCTACCGAACCATCTCCGGTAAGGTGGCCAATACCATTACCTCGGTCTATCCCCTCCTCCACAAGGGGCAAATCAACGGGGTCATCTGCTTTGCCAAGGACTATGAACTCCTGCGCCATTCCGTTCCCATTGCCCTGGCCAATGAAATCCGCTCGGACCGGGGCAACGGTACCCAATATACCTTCAACGATCTCATCGGCTCCAGCCCGGATTTCATCCGTGTGCGGGACACCGCCCAGAAGGCATCGGCCTCCCCCTCCCCCATCATGATCCAGGGGGAAACCGGGACGGGCAAGGAACTCTTTGCCCAGGCCATCCACAACCACGGTCCCCGCTACCATGAAAAATATGTGGCCGTGAACTGTGCCGCCATTCCCCATGATCTTCTGGAGGGTATGCTCTTTGGCACGGCCCGGGGGGCCTTCACCGGGGCCCTGGACAAGCCCGGCCTATTTGAAACCGCCCACCGGGGTACCCTCTTTCTGGACGAACTTTTGGCCATGCCCATTGAGCTCCAGGCCAAACTCCTCCGGGCCCTCCAGGAAAAACGGGTCCGACGGGTGGGCTCCATCCGGGAAACCCCGGTGGATGTAAAAATCATCAGCTCCGTGAGCATGGATCCCCGCATTGCCATCCGGGAAAACCGGCTGCGTACCGACCTTTTTTACCGCCTGGGTGTGGTCATGCTAAAACTGCCCCCCCTGCGCCGCCGCCTGGACAGCCTCCAGGAATTGTCCGAACACTTCATCCGGAAAATCAACAAACGACTGGGCACCCAGGTCACACAATTCTCCGCCGAGGTCTATGACCTCTTCCGGACCTATGACTGGCCCGGCAATATCCGGGAGCTGGAACATCTCATTGAAGGGGCCATGAACATGGCCGGACATGAAACCGTTCTCGGCCTTGAACAATTCACCCCGGGACTGGACAGCATTGGACAAAAGGAATTGCGCACCTGGCATTCTCCCCTTCCCCATGTGCCGGATCTTGGAGCCGATCCCGTTGCCGCCCCCCCGGTACCACCGGTCCAGGGCCTTGCCGGTATCCAGGCCGAGCAGGAACGCAATGCCATTGATTCCGCCTTGACCGAATCCCGGGGCAACGTCAGCCAGGCCGCCCGTATGCTGGGGATTTCCCGACAACTCCTCCATTATAAAATCAAAAAATACGGCTTCCATCGCCAGGATTTTGTCCAACCCGCATCCAGGCGCTAGATTTTTTTCACCTGAAAAAATTCTAGCGCCATTTGTGCAAAAACCGAAAAAATATTTTCACATTCATTACTCACTAACCACAGCGTAGTACTCCATCTTTTTTCTATAAAATCAGCCCCCTAACTATCAAAGAAAGCTATTTTTCATTTTTTTCAGTTCTGGCACATAATCTGCTTTACTCACAGTGAACATTTACTGTCCCACACCACGGGGCAGTGCGGATAAACCCTAAGTTGAAGGAGATGTGGCGTGGTTAATTTTTCGGGATTTCAGACATTCAGTGGCAATGGCACTGGTGTTTCCGAATTTCCTTCACCACCCAAATTTTCCATTACGGGGTATCCAACCCATTGTCTCCCAGCGGCCAGAATTCAACGGCGGATCCGAGTTAAAGGTATCCGTTGTCTATCCCCCCACCACCCCCTGAGGTAAACGCCGCAGTTAGCAAAGAATTAAGGAGACAACACCCAATGTACGATCGCATGCAGACCCTCAGCCAAACGGATATGGAAAAAATCCACAGGGCTGCCATGGAGATCCTGGAAACAACGGGTGTGGCCTTTTACAACAAACAAGCCCTGGAAATATTTAGGCAAAACGATTTCATTGTTGAGGACGCGGTGGTCCGATTCACCGAATCCCAGATCCAAAAGGCCTTGGAAACCGTTCCGGAAAAATTCATGGTCCACGCCCGAAATCCTAAAAAAAGCGTGGTGATCGGCGGGGATGATTTTGTATTCCTGCCCGGTTATGGGGCCCCCTTCATCATGGAAGCCGACGGCTGCAAACGGTCGGCCACCATGGAGGACTACGATAACTTCTGCAAACTCATCCAGAGTTCGCCCCACATCGACATGAACGGCTGCATGATGGTGGCCCCCTCGGACATGCCGCCCAAAACCCTCCATCTGGATCTCCATCTTTCCAATATGCTGCTCTGCGACAAACCCTTCATGGGCAGCCCCGTATCCAGGCAGGCGGTTGTGGACGGCATTGAGATGGCAGCCATCCTCTGGGGCGGCAAGGAAGAACTGGCCGACAAAACCGTATCCGTTTCCCAGATCACCTCCCTGAGTCCCCTGCAGTTTGAGGGGGAAATGGTGGGCTGTCTGATCGAACTGGCCCGGCGCAACCAAGCCTGTGTGATCACCTCTTTGATCATGGCCGGCGGGTCCGGCCCGGTGACCCTGGGCGGCGTCCTGGCCCTTCAAAATGCAGAAATCCTGGCCGGAATCACCCTGACCCAGCTGGTTCGCCCGGGCACGCCCGTGGTGTATGGCTCCACCTCTTCGGCCATGGATCTCAAAAGCGGTACCCTTTCCATCGGGGCACCGGAACTCTCACAAAATGTGCATCTGGTGGCCCAGATGGCCCGGTTTTACAACCTGCCCTCCCGTTCGGGCGGCGGGCTTACCGACGGGCTGTGCACCGATGCCCAGGCCGGTGTGGAATCCACCCTGGCCCTGTCCACGGCCGCCCGGAGCGGAATCCACTTTATCCTCCACTCCTGCGGCATTCTGGCCTCCTACATGGCCATGAGTTTTGAAAAATTCATCGTGGATGAAGAACTATGCGGATTGGTTCGCCACATGTTCAGACCCGTGGATCTCAGTGATCGGGGAATTGATGTGGAAACCATCTGCCAGGTGGGGATTGGCGGACAATACCTCACCCATCCCAAGACGTATCAGCTCTGCCGGACCGAGTTTCATATGCCCGGTCTCATGAGCCGACAAAGTACTGATGCCTGGGGGGAATCCGGTCGGAAGCGCATCGACCAGATTGCCCAGGACCGGGTGGCCCAGCGCTTGGCCGCCTACGAAAAACCAGACATCGATCCGGAAATAGAAAAATTGTTAACTCAATTCGTTGAAAACCGCAAAACATCATAAAGGAGAAGAAAAATGACGGATTTTAATGCAATGACTGACGCCCTGGTAGCATGTGACGACGCTAAACTGACCGCTCTGGTTAACGACGCCATTGCCGCTGACGTACCCGCTTCCGATATCCTGAACAAAGGCCTGATTGCCGGTA
>JAKSBM010000983.1 GCA_022361135.1 Desulfobacterales bacterium
CCGGGGAACTCTTTGGCGTGGATCATTGGAACGTGAAACCGGACATCATGTGCTTCGGCAAAGCCCTGGGCGGCGGTGTGGTCCCCATGTCCGCATTCATGGCCACCCCGGAAGTCTGGTCCTGCATGGAGCCCAATCCCTTCATGCACACCACCACCACCGGCGGCAACCCCCTGGCCTGCGCCTCTGCCCTGGCCCAGATCGATGTCCTCCTGGAAGAAGACTTGGCCGGACAGGCTGCGGAAAAGGGAGAATACATCATCGAAAAGATCACTGCCCTCCAGAAAAAATACCCCAACATCATCGAAGGCGTCCGGGGTAAGGGTCTGCTACTGGGCATGGTCTTCCCCTCGGATGAAATCGGTTACAAAGTGACCTCGGGTCTTTTCAGCCGCAAGGTACTCACCGCCGGAACCCTGACCAACTCCAAGGTCTTCCGCATCGAGCCGGCCTTGAACGTGCCCTATGAGCTCATCGATGAAATGCTGGTTCGCCTGGAAGACACCCTGGCCAGCATTTCTTAACAACCCAGTCAAAGCCTCCCGGCCGCCATGTCCGGGAAGAAACTCCGGGGGCCATAGGGTCGGCCCCCGGCAACAAATATCACCTAAAAGCTGCAAGCGCTCTTTGGCCGGAAATACAAGGCGCCGGACATGCAGCTGTAGTCACCTACCACAAATGTCCGGGAACGAAGTAGATTCGACCAAAGAGAACTCCCGTAAGGGGGAGGCCGTTGAGCGTTTTGGCATGTATAACTCTGATGCGTTGTACAATGGATAAATTTCACCATTACCCATGGCTATGATGACACCTTACCCAAAACTCGAAACAACGACTGCAACTTATAGGTATTAAACGAACAGGAGTGATACAACATTATCCTTTCAAGGCGGTGCAACGCCGCCATGAGTCAAAGGGGGAGTTATGACATTTTTGCGTATTCATCTGGGTGATCAAACCATCACCAAAGAAACTGTACCCGAAGCATACCAAGGCCTGGGAGGCCGCGGTTTAACCTCAACACTGATCCATGCCGAAGTACCGGCAACCACCGATGCCCTGGGACCGGAAAACAAACTCATCATCGCCCCGGGCTACCTCTCCGGAACGCCGTTAATCAACACCAGTCGCCTTTCCATTGGCGGGAAAAGCCCCCTCACCGGGGGAATCAAGGAAAGTAATGTGGGCGGAACGGCCGCCTTTGCCCTGGCCCGCATCGGCATCACCGCCCTGGTCCTGGAAGGTCAGGCTCCGGCGGACAAACGCTATCTCATCCAAATCGATGCCCAGGGCGAAGCCCGGTTCATTGAAGCCGACGCCACCAAGGGAATGAGAACCTATGAGCTGGTGGAAATGCTCACCCGGGAATATGGGGAAAAGAACAGCATCACCTGCATCGGCCCGGCCGGTGATTATGGAATGAAATCCGCCTCCATCCAAACCACGGACGCCGACGGACGCCCCTGCCGGGCAGCCGGCCGCGGTGGCCTGGGCGCGGTCATGGGATCCAAGGGCGTTAAAGCCATCCTGGTGAGCAAGGAGGGCAAGTCCCCTGCCCCCCTGGCCGACGCCGACGCCTTTAAAAAAGCAGCCAAATCCTTTGCCAAGGCCGTTAAAGAGGACGAATTCAGCGGCGAAATCCTGCCGGAGCTGGGCACGGCCTGCCTGGTGGAAGCCATCAATGCGGCCGGTGGATTCCCCACCCGCAATGCCCGTGAAGGTCAGTTTGAGCATGTGGATAAAATCGGCGGGGAAAGCCTGGCCGAACTCATTAAAAAACGGGGCGGGCTCACCACCCACAAGGGTTGTGCCCAATGCATCGTCAATTGTTCCAATGAATTTGTGGATGAAAAGGGGGATTATGTCACCTCGTCCCTGGAATATGAAACCATCTGGTCCATGGGCGGGATGATCGGCAACGATGATCTGGATTCCATTGCCAAGCTGGACTTCCTCTGCGACGACATGGGGCTGGACACCATGAATACGGGTGTGGCCGTGGCCGTGGCCATGGACGCCGGTTACAAGGAATTCGGTGACGGGGCCGCCGCCATCGCATTGGTGGAAGAAGTGGCCAAAAATTCCGAAATGGGGCAGCTCATCGGAAACGGCCCCGATGCCGTGGGCAAACATTTCAACCATGACCGGGTTCCCACGGTGAAGGGGCAAAGTATTGCCGCCTATGATCCCCGGGCCATCCAGGGCATGGCCGTGACCTATTCCACCACCCCCATGGGTGCCGACCACACTGCCGGTTGGGTTGTAGACCAGAACCTGGAAGACTTTGGTGGCACGGTCCCGGCACTGGGCGCCGAAGGCCAGGTGGAGATTTCCAGGGACACCCAGATTCACATGGCTGCCGTGGACACGGTGGGGCTCTGTGATTTTGCCCAGTCCGGACTGGGTCCCGACGACGGCATGGATAACCTGGTCAACATGGTTTCAGCCAAGCTGGGCAAGGCGTTTAGCCAGGAAGACTGGACAAATCTGGGAACCCGGGTTATCAAAGCCGAACTTGATTTTAACAAGAGAGCGGGGTTCACAACCAAGGATGACCGGCTGCCCCCCATGTTCTACAAGGAGCCGCTGCCCCCACACAATAGCGTAGTACTGATTGATGATGAGGCCATGGATTCGACGTTCACCTTCTAACCCGCCACGAAAGAGGAAGACATAATGAGCGAACCAAATGTAGCAACCCAACCGGCAGTATCCAGTAAAGATATCGACCTTCGGAAAACCCTGATTGAATATGCGTGCATTGCTTTATTTTTCCTGGTTGCAATTTATATCAGTCCCACGGACCTGACCCAGTTCGGGCCCATCTCCGCCATACCTTCCCTTTTTCTTTTGGCCTTCATCTTTTATACCAAGCGCATCCTTGAAGGCCTGACCCTGGCCTCGGTCCTGGGCTTTCTCATGGCCTTCAAGGGGGATTTCTTCGGCCAGATGAACGAAACCATCACCGGAGTCCTCACCAGCGGGGACACCCAATGGCTCTTCATTGTCTGCGGTCTCATGGGCAGCATCATCGCCCTCATCGAACGCAGCGGCGGCGCCCATGCCTTTGGCGAATGGGTGGCCAAACGGGCCAAAACCCGGCGTTCCACCCTGCTTTGGACCTGGATGCTGGGCATTGTGATTTTCATTGATGACTACCTGAACTCCCTCACCGTGGGCTCCTGCATGGCTCCCATCACGGACAAGCACAAGGTATCCCGTGAAAAACTGGCCTATATCGTGGACTCCACGGCCGCACCGGTGTGTGTTCTCATTCCCATCTCCACCTGGGCTGTCTTCATTGGCAGCCTGGTGGAACAGGCCGGCGTGGCCCCCGAGGGCGAAGGGGTAAAATATTTCATCCAAACCATTCCCTATAACTTCTACGGCTGGATCGCAGCGGCCATCGTGCCCCTGGTGATCCTGGGCGTTATCCCGGTCTTCGGCCCCATGAAGGAAGCCGAACGCCGGGCCCGTGAAGAAGGGATTCTGGCCCCTCCGGGATCGGAAAAAATGGATATCCATGGGGACGACAACTTCACCCTGCCGTCCAACCCCAAAATCCTGAGCTTTTTCCTGCCCATCCTGGTCCTCATCCTCTCCACCATCTACTTTGACATCGACATGCAGGCCGGCGTCATGACCACGGTGGCCTTCATGTTCCTCTATTACATCCCCCAAGGGCTGATGTCCCCCGAGGAATTTTTTGATGGATGCGTGACCGGAATCAAGCAGATGCTCTTCCCGTTGCTCATGGTGGTCCTGGCCTTTACCTTTGCTGCGGCAAATGAAAAGATCGGTTTTCTCACCTATGTGATTGAAACGGCCAAGCAAATCATGACCCCCCAGCTCCTCCCCTTTGTTATCTTTCTGGTGCTGGGATTGACCGAATTCATCATGGGCTTGAGCTGGGGCATGTATGCCATTGCCGTTCCCATTGTCCTGCCCCTGGCTGCGGCCCTGGGCGCCAACCCCTACGTGGCCATCGGCGCAGTCTGCTCCGCCGGTGTCTGGGGCAGCCACATCTGCTTTTACTCCGATGTGACCATCCTCAGTTCGGCGGCTTCGGGCTGTGACAATTACCGCCATGCCATCACCCAAATGCCCTTTGGCTTTCTGGGGGCTGCCTTTACAGGAATCGCCTTCCTCATTGTTGGGTTCCTGGGAATTTAAGTATCCCCCCGAGCGGCAGTTTTATGGGGTGCACCTTAAACCTGCCTGATGTAAAAAGCCCCGCAGCCGATTCATGGCTGGGGGGCTTTTCATTTTACCCTTGAATGGAATATGACAACAAAGATTGTGGGGCGGTGACACTCCCCCTGCGGTACAAACCAAAGGAATGATCCATGGGAATCCAGGTTAAATTATACGGTCTTCTGGGCCGCCATGTGAAAGACTACGACCATGGCCGGGGCATTGCCCTGGATTTTGAAACCGGCCTCACGCCGGCCACCCTCCTCTCCCGGCTGGGGATTCCCCAGACCAAGGTAGGCATGGTGACGGTGAACGGGGAGCTGGCCCGGGGGGATTCCCCAATCCCGGACCAGGGCCTTGTGAAATACTTCCATCCCCTGTTCGGGGGATGATGCTCCCCATCAGAGAATCGGTTTAACGGACAATGGAGATCCCCAGGCGGAAGATGTCGTTGCGCTCCTTGTAATTGAGCAGGGTTTCGGCATAGCCGGAAAAATACTGGGCATGGAAATAGAGATTCACACTGGGGCCCAGGATCATGCTCAAGGGGAAGCTGAGGTCCATCTCCAGGGTGTTTCCCTTGTCCGCCGGGCGAAAAAGGGTGTTCAAAATCACACCTTCGGGATCACCGATGCCGGCACCCAACTCAAAATAGCCCCGGTAATCGGCCAGGTCGGGATTATCTTCTTCGCTGTTATTCACATAAACCCAAGTCCGGGGCACCAAGGACAAGAAATTATCATCCCAGAGGGGAAACAACATAAAGGGCGCCACATAGTAACGGTTGGTGCTCCGGGAATCCAGGCCGCCCTGGCCGTTGGATTCATGGATGAAGCCGGTTTGAAGTCCAAAAACCTTGACCCAGGGAATGTCCAGATCAATTTCATCGAACCGGTAAAAGAGTTCGGGCATGTAACTGGTGTCCTCAAAGGGGGCGGAGTCAGAATCCAAATCCCAGAGGGATTTTTGGGTATAGCCCAGGTAAAAGCCATCAATCCAGGGGGCCTTTTGCCCCAGGTGTCCTTCGGGGTTAAAAAGCTGAAACTTGAAACTGATCTGGAAGGCGCTTTTTTCCGGTCCGGGATCAGCACCCATGAGGAAATAAACCGGCTGGTATGGGGTGAGCTTATCGGCCAGGGAATAATAATACTCCTCGGCCACCCGGGCGGACATTTGCTTACCCGGAGTCATGGCCTTGCCCTCGGCCACTCCATCCACCTTAAAGAAAACGGCATTGGCCGTTTCCCCCTCCAGGCGCAATTGAAATTGCCCGGTGAAGGATTTGGGAACACGAAATCCATATTGCCGCTTCACAAACCCATTGCCCGCCAATTTTAAAACGGAGATTCCGTCCCTGGCCCCGGCGGTGACGGGGATTTCCATCCCCTTGGAAGAGATCACACACCGCAATTCTCCATGGTCTTGGGAAATGATTTCATCCGGGGTTAAATTATGGAAAAAAACAGAAAGCACCGCCTCCCCGCCGGATTGAACCGAAGACTGGGGCCCCACCAATGCCAACTCAATGCCGGGGGTAGCGGCAAAGGCCCAGGCTGTGAATAAAACCCAAACCAACAAAGACAACAGACCATACTTAAGTTTCATCGTTTATACCTCATGTGTTATATATGGATTCGCCCATGGCGATGAACAGGTGAATTGCTTTAATATTCAGATTTCTCTAGGCCTAAATGAGCTCTGAAACCAACCTGTGGTGGAAAAATTCGACCTTATATATGAAAACAAGTCCCAAGACAAGCATTTCCCCCATTGACATCGGTGAAATTTGAATGATATTTGTCATCGGTAAGCTTATCAATTCCTTATACTATAGAGAGACACACATGAATACAAGCGGTATGAAGCAAAAGAACCTCATCGCTCAATGGGCATTTGATACACGCCCGATTCTGGGTCGCCTCCACCTCTGGCTGGAAGACGTCCGAATTGAATGGCTCAGGGGGGAAGCCCCGGATGAGCTGGTGGACGGCATATCCTTCACCGACCAGAGGAGCGAGAAAATGCTGGCCATGACCCTGGCCGTCACCGCCCTGGGAACCAAATTATTCGGTCGGTACGGCGAAGGTGCCGGCCTGGTCAAAAAAGAACTCAATCTCATCAAAAAAGATGCCGATGCCATTTCCGCCTATGCCATGAGCGAAAGCCTCTGGTACCTCTCCAGAACCCTGCCGGAAAACCATGCCATCATGGTCTGCCTGGGAGAGGGCCTCATGCCCAAGGCCGGAGAAACCCTGGAAATGGGCGCCAATCCCCTCCTGGGTTTTGGCCGAATCTATGCCCGTCCTCAGGTGGCCAAATATCTGGAAAAATGCGTCCTTCGACTCATCAATGACGACAGCTACCAATGGGAAGATTTCAAGCGGGCCCTGGCCAAAAAGGACATCACCGTCTGGGGCGCAGCCATTGATACCCTGGAATGCACCTCCCGCTTTGCCAAGGGTGAAAAAACCGGTCCCATGACCGTTCTCCACCTCTTTGACCAGCCCCTGGCCATTTCCGACCAATACGAAGGCTACATCGGCAACCTGGTTTTGCCCCGGGCCGTCACCGACACCGCAGCCATGGATTCGGTTCTGGTGGATTACTTCACCCCCCGTCAGAAGGTGGTGGATGCAATTTTGAAAACCTATCCGGGCATGAAGGCCGAAAACATCCACGTCTGGACCCTTTCCGGTGAACAGC
>JAKSBM010000991.1 GCA_022361135.1 Desulfobacterales bacterium
GGCGGTGCCGTCTCCGATTTCAATGCGGCCGTAATCCCCCCGGATGATGGCGCCATGGCCAATGTAGCATTGGTCGCCGATGACCACATCCCCAATGACCTGGGCGGTTTCACTCACATAGCTGTTTTCACCGATTTTTGGTTGCTTGCCGTCAAATTCAAAGAGCATGGTCTCTCCTTTGGGCCGGGATGTCCGGCCCGGGTTTTTAATCAGAATCCGTGGGCCTTGGCAATGACTTCGCTCATGACTTCGCTGGCCCCGCCGCCGATGGAGATGAGGCGGGCGTCCCGGAACATGCGGGAGATGTCCATTTCACTCATGAAGCCCATGCCCCCGTACATCTGCAGGCAGCCCGAGGTAACCTCGTTGAGGAGATCCCCGCCGATGAGTTTGCCCATGGAGATTTCCCGGGTGGCGTCCATTCCGGCCATCTTCATTTCAACGATGTGGTAGGCCAGTTGTTTTAAACTTTCATTCTGGGCCATCCAATTGGCCAGGCGGTGGCGGAGCACCTGTTTACTGATTAAGGGTTTACCGAAGACGATGCGCCCCCGCAGGTATTCAATGGTCTTGGCCATGGTTTCCTGGATGGCGATGTAGCACAGGGGCAGGGCGGCAAAGCGTTCGTGCTGGAATTGCTGCATCTGCTGGATGAAGCCTTCCCCCTCCACGCCGATGAGGTTTTCCGCCGGGATCTTCATATTGTCAAAGTAGAGTTCTGCCGTGTCCGAGGAGCGCATGCCCAGCTTGTCCAGTTTTTTGCTCACCTTGAAGCCTTCAATGTCCGTGGGCACCACAAAGAGGCTGTAGCTGTGGTAGCCGGGATCCTCCGAAGTCCGGGCCAAAAGGGTGAGGAAGTCGGCCTGGAGGCCGTTGGTGATGTAGGTTTTGGATCCGTTGAGGACATAGTGATCCCCCTCCCGGACGGCCGTGGTCTTCAGGGCGGCCACATCGGAGCCGGCATCGGGTTCGGTGACGGCGATGGCGGCCACCATATCCCCC
>JAKSBM010000316.1 GCA_022361135.1 Desulfobacterales bacterium
CGCATGAGGGGAATGGTAAAGGTCCCCGTGGTGACCACGTTGGCAATGGAAGAACCGGAAACCAGACCGGTCATGCCCGAGGAGACCACGGCGGCCTTGGCCGGCCCACCCCGCAAGTGGCCGAGGGCGGCAAAGGCCGTGCGGATGAAATAATTCCCCGCCCCAGCCGATTCCAAAAGGGAACCGAAGAGGACAAACATGAAAACCATACCCGTGGAGACCCCCAGGGCCACCCCGTAAACCCCTTCCGTGGACAGCCAGTAATGGGACATGCCTTTGACCAGACTGGCCCCTTTATGGGCAATGACTTCGGGCATGTGGGGTCCGGCAAAGGTATACCCCAGAAAAACCAGGGCCACGATCATCAAGGGGGGCCCCAAGGCCCGGCGGGTGGCCTCCAGTAAGAGGACCAGGCCGGTGACGGAAACCATAAGATCCATGGGAGTCGGATATCCGGGCCGGTCGGACAATTCCGTATAATAGAGAAAAAGATAGGCGGCACAAAAGGCCGCCACCAGCGCCGTGACCCAATCCTGGAGGGGGATATAATCCCTGGGAGATGATTTAAATGTGGGATAGGCGGTGTAGGCCAGGAAAATGGCAAAGGCCAGATGGATGGAGCGGGCTTCGGTGTCATTCAAGACAAAGATATTGAAAATAAAGGGCAGCGGGGACGCATACCAAAGTTGGAACAGGGTCCAGGCCAGGGGGATATAAAATAAAAGTTTTTTGGATATCCAGCCCTTGGGGGTCCGTGCCCCGGTATCGGTCTCAGCCACCATGTCCTGCAGGTCGTCCGCAGGACGGGGGTCAAGGGAAGCAACACTCATGGAACAGCTCCTTGCAGGTGATAAGGCCCGGGGCGGAAAAGCCTCCCATGGATTGAGGACGCCTCACGTGCACCCCTGGGCCGGCGAAAATGAAAAGTGTGCAATTAAAACGCAATTGCACACTCGAAATTACCGGACTAAGGCAGGGCAGCTTACATCAGGCCGGCTTCTTTGTAGTATTTCACAGCACCTGCATGCAAGGGAGCAGAAAGCCCGTCCTTGATCATTTCTTCCTTTTTCAGGTTGGCAAAGGCGGGATGGAGTTTTTTGAAATCTGCAAAATTATCAAATACCGCTTTAACCACCTGGTAGATAACCTTTTCAGCAACCCGGCTGGAGGTGACAAAGGTCGCCCCCACACCAAAGGTATCGGTGGCGCCTGTGGTGCCCCGGTACATGCCCGCCGGGATGGTGGCGGTTCTGTAATAATCATATTTGTTCACCAGCTGATCAATCACCGGGCCGTTCACGGTGACCATGACGGAATCGCAGGAGGTGGTGGCCTCTTTAATGGAGCCCGAGGGATGTCCGACCGTATAGATGATGGCGTCGATTTTATTGTCACACAATGCCTTGGACTGTTCGGCGGGCTTCAGCTCTGAAGCCAGCTTAAAATCGGCCTTGGACCATCCCATGGCGGCCATGACCACTTCCATGGTGCCCCGTTGGCCGGAACCGGGATTGCCGATATTCACCCGTTTTCCCTTGAGGTCCATGAAATTGCGGATGCCGGAATCCACCCGGGCCACAACGGTGAAGGGTTCGGGATGAACACTGAAAATGGCCCGTAATTCCTTGTTGGGACCCTGTTTTTCGAATTTAGAGGTACCGTGGTAGGCATGGTACTGCCAATCGGACTGGGCCACACCCATGTCCAATTCGCCGGCACGGATGGTGTTCAAGTTATAAACCGATCCCCCGGTGGATTCCACGGAGCAACGAATACCATGAACTTTTCTGCCCTTGTTGACCAGGCGGGCGATGGCACCGCCCGTGGGATAGTAAACACCGGTCACCCCGCCGGTTCCGATGGTGACAAAGGTCTGATCTGCGGCTTGAACTGAGCTGGAACCCAGAAAAAGGACACATGCGAACATCGCTGCAACACAAAATACCAATGCTTTCTTCATCTTTACCTCCCCAAATAATGGTTAATCCCGAATATTTCGCCTTGATTTACGGCGTTGCAAAAATGATTGGCGATAAATCACAACAGCGATTCATTTTGCACCGGCAACCCAGGCAAATCCATTTGGTGAAATATCCAGGTTCTCTGTCCGGAAGTCGGACATTACATACGGGAAAAACCCGGTTACTACATCCCAAATACCCGGCTCCAAACACCAGTATATTTACTCGGTTTCAAAGCGGGCAATTTCAGCGATACAACGATTGAGCATTATCAGATTTCATTTCGAACACAGGGGCCAAATCCATTGGAATTCAGCGATTAAGACTACGATATGTGCCGTTTGACCCCATAGGAACGTATCGCCTTCTTTCCTATTTGTAAAGTCATTGGCCCTTTTTTTCAGTAATTCGCGCCCCTTGACCTCTATTCCCACAGCCAGGGCCGGGTATTCCAGGACGGCATGGGACCGCACACAAATTGCTCCCTCCCCCCTGCCGCCGTACAAAAAGTCAGGCCATTGACCATGGAATGGCAGGGGGAATCCCCGGCCTTCCTTCCTGTTTTTCTTCAATTTTCAAATAATCCATGTTAGTGCTTGACAATCCCCCTATTTTGAAATATTTGCTCAAAAATCAAAGGGAGACACTCCCCTTTGACCGGTTCGTTGCACTGGGTTTACGGTCCCTGGGCCTTGATGGTTTCAGGCATCATATTTTACCTATGAAAACGGGAAATGCGACGTGACATCCATATATTTTTCCAATTATCAAGTGGAAGAAGATACCGATTATTTTTTATATATCGGCGAATTAAAAAACTACGGTTTAAATCATTTTCTCAAGGATGCCCTCTCCAAATTCTACCATCGTAAATTCAAATTCATCGCCATTGTTCCGGACATAGCCGAGCAATACAATTACGACAACGTCATTGTCATCAACCCCCTGGTCAATGACTACAAATGTCGCTACGGCAGCCATGTCAATTGTCGCGTTTCCGCGGCGGAATTCATGGCAACGGTCTCCAAAACCCGGGAAATACAATGCCTCATCGAACAGATCCTGAGGCGACAGGACCATCTCTTTCTCTATATGTACGAAAGCCTTGAGGAGATGACCCTGGACGAAATCCCCGGTGTTTCCATTTTGGGGCCGGACAAAACCATTGCCCGGGAAGTGAACAACAAGGTGGTCCAGCTCACCCAGCTCAAGGAAATCGTCCCCCTGGTGGAGCATGAAATCCTCCGGGGAGGTAAAGCCCTTTTGGAAACCACCGCAGGACTCTGGAATCAATGGGACCAGGGAATCTTTGTCACCCGTCCCTTTTCCGCTGCCGGAATCAACAGCGTCGTGGCCCAATCCAACGGGGAGATCCAGACCAAATTCGACCTGGGAGGGGAGGATGCTGAACCGGAGACGGAATTCATCATCTCCAGGTATATGCCCCACGACCTGGATCCCACGGTGCTGGCCGTGGTGGCCGGAGAGGACGACATATACATTGCCGGCATTGCAGACCAACGAATTTCCCATGGAAACCGCTTCACCGGCTCCACCTTTCCCTCTGCAGCCAATGCCGAACAACGGCAGCTGTTAAGGGAACACACCCGGGCCGTGGGCAAGTGGCTGGCCCAGCAGGGATATCGGGGAATTTTCGGCTGTGATTACATCATCACCCACGACGGGGAGATCTATTTTTTGGAAATCAATGCCAGAAAACAGGGAACCACCCTGGAATTCTGCTGTACCCTGGAGCAGGGCCTCCCCCACCAGGCACCCAATCTGCCCGAATTGGAATTCTTTGCCGTCACCCAGGAAATTTTTCCCGCCAATACCTGTGAACTGGACCATGGAAGCATCCCCCTTCACTGGGGAACCTATAATTATAAAATCGAGGATCCGGTGAAGACCAGTACCTATATTCCCCAGGCTTCCGGGGAAAGGGAAGCCTTTGCCCGGGTCTCCAAACGGAATCTGAAAAAAGATTTTCTGATCCTGGAACACACCGGTTCGGACTTTGTCATTGCCCAGGGGGCATTCATCGGACGCATCGTTGCCCTGGGACAGGATCTGGAAAGCGTTACCCAGGGAATTTCCCAGGGATGCAAGACCATAGAATTGACCTTTAGCCAAAGCCAGAACGAAAGCAATTAATCCGTTTTATTTACACAGGGGACATCACCATGGATAGAAAAATGGAGGACGCCCGGCTGGACAGCTTTACCAGGGAATTTTTCGATTGGCTCTTCAACGCCGGAAACCCGACGCCTCCCCCGGAACTTCAATCCGGAATCAAGGAAAAACTTCAAAGGGCCCGGGAGGCAGGCAATGATTCAAAAACCGGCCGGACCCGACCCATCATCGCCCTATTCGGTGCCTTGAAAGCCGCTGCCGACCAGGGCATATCCCCCGGGGCCCTGGGGCTGGACCGTGACCAGTTGGCCGACCTGGCCTTGAAACATGAAGACATTGACGAACACCAGGTGAGTATCGGGGGACGGGTGTTCAAGGCCCAGGCCATTGTGGACCAGGCCATTTCACGGGTGGATGATTACCTGGACGTAAAGGATGAAATCGCCCCCAGCGGATTCCAGCTCTGGGATAAAATCCAGGCCGCCCAGGAACGGATCAAATCCCAGCTGAAAATGGATGATCAAAGCTGGAACACCTATTCCGGCCAGATCCGCAACTGCATTGACACCGTGGACCAATTGGCCGATATCATCGACCTCTCCCCGGAGGTGATCCGGGAGGTCACCCGGGTGACCCAGAATTACCGCATGCGCCTGACCCCATACTATGCCAGCCTCATCCAGGTGGGCAGCCCCAACGATCCGGTTCTGCTCCAATCCGTGCCCACCGGAGAAATGGTGGACAATGTGGGCGAAGAGATCCCACCCGTGGCCGCAGACCATTCCCCGGCCCGGCTCATTGACCAGTTCTACCCCCGCACCGTCACCATCAAGGCCACCAATATGTGCGCCATGTATTGCACCCATTGCCTGCGCATTGCCCACATCGGCAAAAAAGATCAGATCTATTCCGATACTGCATATGGAGAAGCCCTGGAATACATCCGGGCCAATCCCCGGATCCGGGACGTACTCGTCACCGGTGGGGACGCCTTTGTCCTGCCCAATAAGATCCTTAAAAAGATTCTCACCGCCCTGGATGACATCGACCATGTGAAGATGAAACGACTGGGCACACGGATTCCGGTGACCGCCCCCCAGAGAATTGATCAGGAATTGCTGGACATTCTGGCCCAAAGCAACGATAAAAAGCCTGTACGGGTGGTAACACAGATAAACACAGCCCAGGAAATGACCCCCACCAGCGGAAATGCCTTTAAGCAGATTTCGGCCCATGTATCTGCCGTGCTCAACCAGGCGGTACTTCTCAAGGGGATCAACGACTCCCGGGTGAAAATGTGGAAGCTGTGCGAAACCATCCAGGAGAACTATGTGCGGCCCTATTACATCTTCAATTGTTCCTACCGGAACCCCCAATTCACCCATTTCCGGGTGCCCGTGGAAAAGGGACGGGACATTGTGGAATCCATGTACGGCAATATATCCGGTGATGCCATTCCCCGGTACATTGCCACGGCCGGCGGAAAAATACCCCTCCACCGCAGCAATGTGGACCGGGGCGGTAAAGAGATTACCCTGGTAAAACCCTGGAGCGGTGAACGGGTCCAGTATCCCGATGCCGATCCTGCAACCTATGAAAGCACGGAATTTGCGTTTACAAAAAAGTAAAAAAGAAGCCCTGACCGGCTATTTCACCGACCAGAGGGACGGCCTGTACATCCTGCTCAAAAACCTGGTTGAAATCCAGAGCGGCTCCCGGAACAAGGCCGGTGTGGATGCCGTGGGACACGCCATTGCCCGGGAAATGGAATCCTTCGGCTTTGAATGCAGCCGCCTTAGCCAAACCGAGGTGGGCGACCACATCATAGCCCGGAGCATGCCCCATGAACCCGGCGCCCCCCATCTGCTCATCACCGGCCACATGGACACGGTCTTCCCCGAGGACACCCACTTCCGCAAATATGTGGAAACCCCGGAGTATTGCAAGGGACCGGGTGTGGCCGACATGAAGGGGGGGCTTGTGGTGGGAATGTTTGCCCTCAAGGCCCTCAAGGCACTGGATCTCATGCCGGAACTGCCCATCACCTTTTTCTTCAACTCCGACGAGGAAATCGGCTCCCCCACCTCCAGGGAAGCCATTGCCGGAGAAGCCGAAAGCGCCGTGGCCGGATTTGTCCTGGAGGCCGGCGGCCTGGACGGAGAAGTGGTCAGCGGCCGCAAGGGAAACCTGGCCGTCCGGCTCAATGTGGAGGGCAATGCCGGCCATGCCGCCTTTGCCGGCCCGGACAAGGCCAGTGCGGTATTGGAACTGGCCCACAAAACCCTGGCCATTGAGGCCCTAAACCACCCGGAAAGGGGAATCACCGCCAATGTGGGGACCTTCAACGGCGGCATCGGGCGAAATGTCATTGCCCAGCATGCCTGCGCCGATGTGGATTTCAGATTCCTGAAACCCGAGGACGAAGCCCAAGTTAAATCCGATCTGGACCGCATTGTAAATGAAAACAGGGTTCCGGGCACCTGCACCACCATCCACCCCTTATCGGGACGGCCCCCCATGCCCCAGACCCTGGCCAACCACGACCTGTACAGAAGAACCGCGGCCGTGGCCAAGGAGTTGGGAATCGCTGTCAAGGAAGAGCTCCGCCAGGGGGTCTCCGATGCCAATATCATCGCCGGCACCGGATTGCCCGTGGTGGACGGCCTGGGTCCCTGCGGTGCCAAGGACCACAGCGAAGACGAGTACATCCTCAAGGAAAGTCTTTGGGAGCGCACCCTGCTCTTTGCTGCATTGCTTTCTGAATTTTAATTACACCCCATTTAATTTTCACCCGGACGCAAAAAAGGCCCTGCCGTTACTTGGCAGGGCCTTTTTTTATTTGGAACCGGAATTCCCGGTATACATGATCTAGTCGGACTTCAAAACCGAGAGGAAGGCGGACTGGGGAATTTCCACAGATCCCACCATCTTCATGCGTTTTTTGCCCTTTTTCTGCTTTTCCAGGAGTTTCCGCTTACGGGAGATGTCCCCGCCGTAGCACTTGGCCGTAACGTCCTTACGGTAGGCGGAAATGGTTTCCCGGGCGATGATTTTGCCGCCGATGGCCCCCTGGATGGGAATTTTAAACTGCTGTCTGGGGATTTCCTCCCGCAGTTTCTTACAGGCGGCACGGGCCCTGGCTTCGGCCTTTTCCCTGTGGATGAGCTGGGACAGGGCATCCACCCGTTCTCCATTGATGAGGAAGTCCAGTTTCACCAGGTCGGTTTCCTGGTATCCGGCAATTTCGTAATCAAAGGAGCCGTATCCCTGGGTCACGGATTTGAGTCGGTCGTAGAATTCATAGACCACCTCGGCCAGGGGGAGTTCAAACTTCATCTCCATGCGGTTGGAGGTCAGGTATTGATAATTCTTGCTCACCCCGCGGAATTCGTGGCAGACCTGCATGACGTTGCCCATGTATTTATCGGGCACAATGATGGAGGCGTTGATGAAGGGTTCCCGGATCCGGGTGATTTCCGTGGGATCGGGGTATTCCACCGGGTTGTCAATGATCTTGACTTCACCGTCGGCATGGGTGATTTCGTACTGAACCGAAGGCGAGGTCAGGATGAGGGAGATATTGTATTCCCGTTCCAGACGCTCCTGGACCACCTCCAGGTGGAGCAAACCCAAAAATCCGCAGCGATAGCCAAAACCCAGGGCCACAGAACTGTCCTTTTCGTAAATCAGGGAGGCATCGTTGAGTTTGAGTTTTTCCAGGGCATCGGACAACTCTTCGTAATCGTCGGAGGCCACGGGATACATGGAGGAGAAAACAACGGGCGTGGGATCCCGGAATCCGCCCAGGGCTTCTTCGCAACGGTTATCGGACATGGTCACGGTATCGCCGATTTTTACGTCAGAAATATTTTTAATCCCGGCAATGAAATAGCCCACCTGGCCTGCGGTGAGTTCCTTCTGGGGTTTACGTTCGATCTGGAACAGCCCCACCTCTTCCACCTTGTACTGGGCATCATTGGACATGAACTGGATCTTGTCACCCTTTTTAACGGTGCCTTCGAAAATCCGGAAATGGACAATGGTCCCCCGGAAGGCATCGTAATGGGAATCGAAGATCAGGGCTTTGAATCCACCGGTTCCGGTAACTTCGGGCGGGGGAACCTGTTCCACGATGGCCGGGAAGATGGGCTCCACATTGGTGCCGGCCTTGGCCGATACGGTGAGGGCATTTTCGCCGTCCAGTCCCAGGTCGTCTTCAATCTGTCCCTTGACCCAGTCAATTTCCGCCGAGGGCAGGTCAATTTTATTGATGACGGGGATGATCTCCAGATCATGCTCCATGGCCAGGTACATATTGGCCAGGGTCTGGGCTTCCACCCCCTGGGTGGCATCCACGATGATCAGGGCACCTTCACACGAAGCCAGGGCCCGGGACACTTCATAGGAGAAATCCACATGGCCCGGTGTATCAATCAGGTTTAACAGATACTCGTTGCCGTCCGGGGCCGTATAGGGAAGGGTCACGGTCTGGGATTTAATGGTAATTCCCCGTTCCCGTTCAATGTCCATCGAATCCAGGATCTGGTCCTTCATGTCCCGGTCGGAGATAATATCCGCCAATTGGATCAACCGGTCCGACAGGGTGGATTTCCCATGATCAATATGGGCAATGATACTGAAATTTCGAATCTTTTGGTGATCTGACTTCAAAGGTACTCCAAACTAAGAGTTGACAATTGTTCACGTTCTAAGCTAAATCGTACTTATTTACCAATTGAGTTCAAAAGTGTCAAGAAAAGCCGAACTCATGGACGCTTTCCTCCGGAGATATCCCCATGAATTACGCTATTTTGATAGTGGACGACGACCGTGCCATCACGGACTCTGTCAGAGAGTACCTGAGTATTTTGTCCTACGAGGTCCGAAGCGCTATCAACGCCGAAGAAGCATTGGAAACATTGAAAACATTCCCTGCACAGGTGGTTCTCACCGATATCATGATGGAGGGAATGGACGGCCTTGAGCTGACCCGGGCCATCAAAAAACAATACGATATCGACGTCATGGTCATGACGGGATACAGCGCAGACTATTCCTACGAAGAAGCCATCCACGCCGGAGCCAGCGATTTTATCTTTAAACCCTTTCGCTTTGAAGAGCTTGACCTTCGCGTGAAACGGGTGCTGCGTGAATCGGAATTCAAAAAAGAACGGGATAAACTGGTCCAGGAGCTTGAAAAACTGGCCATGACCGACGCCCTGACCAGCCTCCACAATTCCCGCTATTTCTACCAGCAGATCAAGGCGGAAATCCAGCGACACAAACGGTATGAACGGGCCCTTTCCCTGATCATCCTGGACATTGACTTTTTCAAGGTTTACAACGACAGCTGGGGCCATCTGGAGGGGGACAAGGTCCTCATGAAGATCGGCGAAATCATCACCGGCTGCATGCGGGCCATGGATTCGGCCTATCGTTACGGGGGCGAAGAATTCGCCATCATCCTGCCGGAAACCGGCATTGAAAAGGCCCGGGTGGTGGGCAACCGCATCCGGGAACGCATTGCCGCAGAAGTCTTCCATCCCCAAAGGGGGAAATCCGAATCCGTTACCGTTTCCATGGGGGCGGGCCAATGGGATCCGGAGGAGGATTTCACCTCATTTATCCGGCGCACCGATGAAGCCCTTTACGTCTCCAAGGAGAACGGTCGAAACCGGCTCTCCACTCCCTGATCCTTCCCCAAAAAAACAAAAAGGCCCGGGATGCAATATTCTGCATCCCGGGCCTTTTCTATATTTTCACCCTATCCTTGGAAGGGTACGGAACAATCCTTTGGAACCGACCTATTGAACCATCACGCTTGGTCCATCACGCCTGGATCATCATGCTCAGGTCCACGGAGCGGGCCTGGTGGGTCAATGCCCCACATGAAATCACATCCACACCGGTTTGGGCGATGGGATTGAGGGTATCCAGGCCGACGTTGCCCGAGGCCTCAATGACCACCCGGTCCTGGGAAATGGCCTGGATTACGGCCACGGCTTCGGTCATCTGCTCCAGGGACATATTGTCCAGCATGATGACATCGGCCCCGGCATCCAGTGCCTGGTGGACCTCTTCCATGGAAGTGACCTCCACCTCGATCTTCATGAGATGGGAGGTTCTTTCCCGGACGGCGGCCACGGCATTGGCAATGCCCCCGGCCACGGCAATGTGATTTTCCTTGATGAGAATCCCATCATAAAGGGAACACCGATGGTTGTATCCCCCGCCGGCACGGACCGCATCCTTTTCCAACCGCCGCCACCCCGGTGTGGTTTTCCGGGTGTCGGTGAGGCGGACATGGTCATTGTCCAAAGCCTGGACATAGGTCCGGGTCAGGGTGGCAATGCCGGAAAGGCGCTGGAGAAAATTCAAAGCGGTCCGCTCGCCCTTGAGCAGGGCCAGCAGATCCCCCTGGATGTCCACCAGGGTATCCCCCTTGGCCACGGCATCCCCATCCTTGAAATGGAACGTAATATCCACCTGGGGGTCCAGCAGGCCAAAAACCTGCCTGGCCACCTGGGAACCGGCCAAAACCAAGTCCTGTTTGGCCTTGATCCAGCCCTTTCCCCTCCGGGAATCGGGCAGGATACTTTCGGTGGTGATATCGCCCAGCCCGGCATCTTCTGCCAGGGCCAGGCGAATGATCTGTTCCACACCATCCATGGTTAGGCCATTTCCTTGATGCGCTTCAGGTTGGCGGTGAGGGCTTCGTTCTTTTCGGCCAACTCGTCGTGCTGGGCCTTAACCTTGGCAACGATCTCGTCCGGTGCCTTGTCCAGGAAACTTTCGTTGTTCAACCGTTTCTGGACACCCAGCAATTCCTTGGTGTTTTTATCCAATTCCTTTTCCAGCCGTTTGATTTCCTTATCAAAATCAATGACCCCTTCCAGGTCCACAAAGCAAGTGGTGTTGCCGGTGACGGAAGAGGCGCTGGACTTGGGTACGGAATCCAGGTCACAGAAGGAGAAGCGTTCCAGGGTGGCCAGGTTGGCGATGACGGATTTATTCTCTGCAATGAGGAGTTTTTCCCGTTCATCTTCGGTGTTGGCCAAAACCTTGATCCGCATGGAGGGCTGGATATTCATCTCGCCCCGGATGTTCCGGATACCGGAAATCAATCCGA
Source organism: Desulfobacterales bacterium (assembly GCA_022361135.1). The sequence continues at coordinate 11,224 of JAKSBM010000316.1, forward strand.
ATACAAAATTCATGTCCCGTTCAACATCTTCGTTGCGGCAGAGTTTGTACACGTCCTCGTCATAGGGGAAGGAGGCCTTCATCACGCTGCCTTCGGTGGTGGGCAGAATGTTGTAAATCTCTTCGGTGACAAAGGGCATGAAGGGATGGAGCATGACCAGAATGTCTTCCAGAACCTTGGCCAATACTGCACGGGCAATATCCCGCTTGGCTCCGCCTTCCTTTTCGTAGAGGGCGGATTTTTCCGTTTCAATGAACCAGTCACAGAACTCGTGCCATACAAACTGGTAGGCAGCGGAAGCGGCTTCGTTGAACTTGTAGGTTTCGATGCCTTCCTTAACCGCCTTGGCCGTGGCCTGGCTTCTGGAAAGGATCCACTTTTCCTGGAGGGAAAGTTTATCCATTTCAAAATCCGTATCATCCTCGGTGATGTGCATGAGGGCGAAACGGGCGGCGTTCCAGAGCTTGTTCACAAAGTTGCGGTAGCCTTCAACCCGGGAGGTGGACATCTTCACGTCACGGCCCTGGGCGGCAAAGGCAGCCAGGGTGAACCGGAAGGCGTCTGCACCGTATTCTTCGATGACTTCCAGGGGATCAATAACGTTGCCCTTGGATTTGGACATCTTTTTACCATGTTCGTCCCGGACCAGGGCATGGATGTAAACGTCGTCAAAGGGGACTTCGTCTTCCATGAAGTGCA
>JAKSBM010000250.1 GCA_022361135.1 Desulfobacterales bacterium
ACCATGGCCCCGTGTTGTGTGAATTGCCATGAATGGCGTTGGGGGTAAGTATTTAATTTTGTACTACATGGCGGAACAAAGGGGGCTATTTCCCCAATGTTTTTTGGCCAAAGGGACAGACCGCAGAACAGATGCCGCAATTGTGTCCATTGGAAAATTTTTTATAGTGGGTCTTTTTCCATTGATCACAGCAACGGGCATCCAGAAGTTCTTCCCTGGGCATGCCCGCTTCCCAGCTTCCCCCCTTCAATGCTTTTGAGGGGCAGGCATCCAGGCAATTGCGGCAGTCTCCGCAGAAACTCCGGGTGATGGGGTCGGCACAGGTCAGGTCCAATGCCGTGAAAACCGTTCCCAGCCGAAGCCAGGGGCCGTATTGCCGTGTGATGAGCTGGCAGTTCTTTCCCACCCATCCCAGGCCGGCCCGGGTGGCCGATGTTTTCTGGGGGAAGTCCCCTTTGATATTTTCCGGGTCCGTGCGCCGGGAGGGATGGAGGACAAATGCCCGGGCGCCCCGGCAGTGGATTTCATGTTCCAGCTCCGTGGATATTTCAATGATTTCCTTGTTCAGCCGGATATATTCCTCTGCATAGGCTTCGGTGGGGCCGTTTACCAGACCGGCCATGACCGTCGGGGTCATGGGCAATGCAAAGGAGACCGACCGGGGGAAGCCGTCCCCCAGCTCATCCGTTGGGGTGACCATGTCGGAAAGGTCGGCCACCCCCCATACATTGATATTCTTTTTTTCCATCCAGCCCTTGAGCCAGAGATCGTGATCAGACAAAATCTTTCCTCCCATAAGGTGGTTTTAAAATAGAGATGGATACGAGGGTGGATTATACCAAATTTGCGGGATTGGCAATGGAAGAGGGCAGGCAAATCCATCGAAAGGACGAAATACGGTTTTCCGCATTGATTTTTGAATCATAATTTATTATTGCTTTTATTTGTTAGTGAGCAAAAAACGATGGTTTGACCTACCGGTAAGGCCCCGGGTAAATTAAGTACTCCCCATGAAGGGGGAATATTTGCTATTCACCGGGAAGCCCCCGGGCGTTATCTACCGCGAATCCATAAATATTTAAGGAGATTGCCCTGGTCTGAAATTACATTGAGTCCTGTCCGATACTTCGTCTTCGATTCCCCTGCTTTTCCTGCCTTCGACTGAATCTCACCTTCGCCGAATCCTACTTCGACACCGCGTTTCACCTAACCAGAATTCATTTGATTCCAATGTTCAAACGCCAAAGGATATTTCATCGATAATCCATCTTGTTTGACAAAAATATGTCCGTCCATGGGTCGGCGTTGCCTTGCCCTTTTTGCACAGGGCCGGGCTTCTCCTGTTTCCGTGGGGGGCTTGTGGTGGCTGTGGGATTGGTGATCCCCTTGCCGGCCCCTCGCTGATCGACCATGGATCTCAATGCCGTTGGCG
>JAKSBM010000184.1 GCA_022361135.1 Desulfobacterales bacterium
CAAGGTGGACAAGATGGCCCTCATGGACCAGGCCCGGTCCGTTGTGGATGGGCTGCGTGCCCAGGGGGGCTGGGATGCTTGATTTCTAACGGTGATTTAAGCTGCCCGGCCCCGTGGGCCGGGCGGTTTCCCCCTTCGTTGCGGTCGTCCTGACCGCAACGCCTGGCCCTTCCCCGGTTCTATTTAGACGGTCCCTGCTGTTGTTTTTCAACCCTCGTTAACAGAATGATGGCATGTGGGAATCCTAATTCGTTTTTAAACGGGCCTTACTTGGGAATATTTTTTAATTGGTGGGTTTCGTATTGGGTTGGGGTGTGATTCTGCGATTTTCAATCCTTTTCATATGGAGTCGGTTTTATGGTGATTCTCAAAATGGTGTTTCCATTGAATTCGTTCGAGAGTCGCAATGGATTTTCCAATGGTTTGGTGTCTCTGTCCATTTGATTCGAAGGTTTTTTTCCCAACCCGGCGATGACGAGGGGAGGAAGATTCCGCTGCCATCACCTGATCCACCGGGCGTGATTGGCAAATTCGATGGTCAACCCTGTTGGAAGGAGTTTAAACCATCGTGAAGATCGTCCATGGTTTCGGAACATATTTTTGAGAATTGCTATATAGAGCCATCCCATCCGGTATGGGGTCAGGCCGATCAATTGACCATGGAATCATCCAAGGTCGGTGAGGGGTTTTGAATTCTGGATTCCCGTTGTTTGAGCACACCGTCCAGGGCCAGGAAACCCAGGGCGGTGAGGATGGCGCCGTAGGTAAAAAGCTCCTCCGGGGGGATGCTTTCCTTGAGGACAATCAGGGTGACCAGGAAGATCAGGGCCGGTTCCAGGTAGGAGAGGAGGCCGAAGAGGGAAAGGGGGAGGATCCGTCCGGCCGAGAGCATGCAGAGGACCGGGACGGTTCCCAGCAGGGCCAGGCCGGCAAATCCGGCCAATTCCATGGGGGGGAAGGCAAAGGGGTGGGGCACCTGGCTGACCTTTAAAATGGTGGGGACGGCCAGGGGGAGCATGATGATGTTTTCCAGGAAGAATGCGGTGAGGGGGGCCAGGGGCTGGTTCCGCCGGGTGACGTAGTAGAAGGGGAATCCCAGGGCCACGGAGAGGACCACCCAGGAGAGGCCGCCGGCATGGACATAGGCCCCGGCAACGCCCAGTGTTGCCGCACCAATGGCCAGGCATTGGACCGGTCGCAGCCTTTCCTTGAAAAGGATGCGGCCCACCCCCACCATGACCAGGGGGAGGAGGAAATACCCCAAAGAAAGTTCCAATGCCCGGCCCTGGAGGGGGGCCCAGATGAAGAGCCACATCTGGAAGCCGATGATGGAACTGGTGAATATCAGGCTGGGCAGGGCCCGGGATCCCAGGGGGGCCAGGGCGGATTTTAATTGCCCGGTGAGGGCCAGGCCAAGGGCCATGATTAAAACCGACCAGAGGATCCGGTGGGCCAACAGGGCATATCCGGGGGTGGGGGGAAGGAGGAGTACGTAGGGGGGCATGGCCGCAAATAAACTTGAGGCGGTGATGGAGAGGAGGACCCCCCGGGTTTCGGGTTTCATTGCCATGGCTTTATCCTGGATTAAACGTTTTAGCTCCCCACCCTTACCTGAATTATCCCATGGAAAGCAAGGTTGAATTGGGTGGACCCGGATATTTCAGCCCATGGAATTTTCGGGATAAATCAGAGGGGGGATTCCCATTGGAAGAAGGGGCGTTGGCATTTCAGTTGAAATCCCAGCCCCTTAAACACGGCATTGGAAATGGCGTTTTCCCTTTTTACCTGGGCCGTGAGGGTGGTGAGGTGGGGGCAGTCCTGCTTCAGGCGGGCGATTCCGGCGCGTATCAGGGGACGGGCCAGGCCCAGGCCCCGGACCCGGGATGCCAGGGAATAGTCCACCATGGCCTGGTGGCCCTGGCTGTTGAAGCGGATTTGTCCCAGGGGGCGGTTGCCGCGGCCCCGGGCCATGTAGATTTTAACATCCGGGGATGCCAGGCAGCTGTTGAACCAGTTTTCATGGGTTTCCCTGGAAATGGGTTCCGGATGGAAGGCGGCACTGCGCACGGCGGGGTCGTTGACCCATCGGAAGAGTTGTTCCATATCCCCGGGCTGGGCGTCCCGGAGCCGAAGTCGACCGATGCGCATTTCCCGGACCACCCGATCCGCCCCCCGGCCGTCCACCAGCTCCATGGCATTGGTGGAGAGTCGGGCCCGCCGGGGGCCGTCCTGGATTAG
>JAKSBM010000623.1 GCA_022361135.1 Desulfobacterales bacterium
GGGTGGACAACACCGCAGATATGACCTTGATCAGCCGGGGAGGCCAGCCCGGTGTCGGTACCCCGGTGACCAATTCCCGGGCCTATGGGATTTATACTACCGCAGGCGATGCGACCAATGCCGGCCGCCTGGTGGTTCAAACCCACGGGGGCAGTTCATCCAGTGGTCACAGTGTGGAGGCCACGGCCTACGGGCTGAGTTTCTGGGGAGCGCAATTGACGAATTCTGGAGATATTACCACCCAGGCCTGGGGGGGAAGTTCCACCGGAGGGTCCCCCAGCACTTCGGGCATTGCCGTGGGAATCCAAAGCCAGGGAAACCTGGTCAATACCGGTACCATCCATGCCCAGGCCGTGGCCGGAAGGCTCCGTGCTTCGGCTTCCCACCCCTGGGTCAGCGACGGCACCAAGGCCTACGGCATCGAGATGATGGGCAACGGCACCCTGGACTCCCGGGGGCTGATTACCGTGGATGCACAGCCCTATCCGGGATTGTCCGGGGGAAGCCACAACGCCTACCAGGTAAGGGTCACCACCGGGACCACCACCATCCTGGGCTATGCCATGGCCCTGGGAACCCAGGCCGGCTTTGATCAGGCCTACGGGGGGACCATAAACACCAACACGGGAGCCTCGGCGATTTTCAGCAATGCCGTACTCTACCTCAGCATCAGCCCGAATTTTTCAGGTCAGAGCGAATACACCATCCCCACCCTGGTTGACGGGGCCTCGGTTTCGGATCAATTCCTCAGCCTGGCCCCCCTGCCCGCAGATTACCAGGCCGCACTGGTCAATGGGAACGGAGCCACTCCCCAAAAGATACAAATTTCCTACAATCCCACCTTTTCCCCGGTTCTGGTGTCGACCCAGGTCCAGAATGAATTCAACAGCCAGGGCCATTCCATGGTGGGAAACACCGTCCTCAACAGCATTTTGCCCGACATCATCCCCCTGGAGCGGGCCGGTTTTTCCACCGCCGATTACCTTGCATCCCCCCAGGGGCTGCTCAATAACCTGGGCTCCACCACCCGGCCCCTGAGGTCCATCCAAGGCCGTACCACGGCCTTTGTATCCCCCGTACTTCTGGCCTCTGAAAGGGATCATCCCACCCAGGGCTATGATGCGCAACACCACGGCCTTTTGGCCGGGGTCACCCGGAAAACCGACAATGGGATTTTTTGGGGCGCCCATGCCGGAACCGGCCGGGTTTCCGTGGATTATACCGGAACGGGGTATGAACAGCGCAGCGAGGACATGGATAGCTATTGGGCCGGGATGCACCTGCTTTGGATGGGGGATTCGGACTGGCTCTTCTCCGCCATGGGCTCTGGGTATTATGCCCGGGCCCGTTACCGGGACGACAGCCCGGCCAACCCGGAATCCGGAGCCTATGAAAGCCACGCCCTGCGGCTGGATGTCTCCCTGGGACATCTGATTCGATTGGGTCGCCACACCTGGTTGCCCCAGATGGGGGTTTCTGGCCTCTGGAACCATCGGAATGCCTTTCAAACCAAGAATCTTTTGTACCCCGATGTAAGCCACGGGGCAATGGATGACTACCAGATCATGGGGCGCGTGGGCATGCGTTGGTTTGGCCGGTTTGACCTGGGGCGTGACTGGCGGTTTTTTCCTGGTGCGGGCATTGAAATTCGCCAATTGTTCACCGACGATAAGCTCTCCCAGACCCAGACCGTGGGCAGTCTTTCCAAAACCGTGGACCACGGGCTGGAGTCCCTCATGGTCAGCCCCCGCATCGGCCTGGGCCTCTTCAGGGATGACCTCTCCTTTTCCGCCGGATACAGCGGCGGCTATGCCGATGACACCCGCCAATATCTTTTTTGGTTCCAGGCCGGATATTCATTTTGATTTTGTTCTCCCGGGTCGCCATCTGCGCTTCCGTGATGTTTGTATCTGCAACACTCCCGGCCATCCATGGCGTCTTTCCGGTGAAAACTCCTTACGAAAAACGGGGCGAAATTAGGATTTCATACTTGTATTATAAGGCCTTTTCTCCTTGACCCCCTTCCGGGGCTGGGATATCCTAAACTTACATGTTTAATTAGAAATTCAGCATTCTTTGATTTTTCCAAGTCTCTATATATCGTAATCCATCGCCGAATCCAGATCGGCGGGATCGCTTTTCCTTTCTGATATTCCTAATTCTCCAAACAAATTTCTATTTCAATTATCGTCAAATCACCCATGGCCATTGGGTTGGTGCTTTAATTCCGGCCGTGGGAGGATACCTCGAAAGAGAGGCATGATCCAAGATAGATATCAAAAAATCGTCAATTTCATCGTCGGAACCCTGGTGTTCATCGGGCTTTTAGCCTGGTTTTCTCCGCCTGTCCCTGCCGTCCCCGGCAAGCTTTACACCAACGTGGGTGCCAACGATACCAACACGGATCACATCACCGGTACCGTCCCCTGGCTGGGTGGTTTTTTCTTTGCCGGTATTGCCATCACCGATTCCACCAACTATGTGCCGCCGGAAATGTTTTACAACACCGGCAATATCACCCTCACCAACCATGGTTTCTCCGGGGTGCGATACGAATTCGGAATCGGGAGTTCCAATGTCTATGTGGAAACCGATAACAGGGCAGCCATCGCCATGACCATGACATCGGTGGATCAAAATCTGGATGCCACCGGGATCCACTGTTTGGGGCCACTCTACAACCACGGCAGTATTCGTCTCCAGCTCCAGGGGGCCAACAATACGGGGGGCGGAAGCTACGAGGTGGATGGCCTGGGTTATTTTTCCGGCTGGGATGATGCGTCAAATGCCGGGGATATCCAGGTGAACGTCATTGGTGGCACCACCCTGACCGGCGGCTCCACCTATGCCGTGGGCCGGGGGATGCGCTACGTGGGGGTGGGGGATAATTTGACCAACTCCGGGGCCATCACCATCCGGGTCCAGGGGGGAGAAGGTACTGGCAGCGGAACCAATGCCAATTCCCTGGGCAAGGGGATTTACACCATGGGGCATCTGGTAAACACCGGTGTCATCGATGTCCGGGCCGTGGCCGGGAAGCATCGTCCCAACTCGGGTTCGACCTTTTCCAGCGGCAACAGCACCGTTTACGGCATCCATGTGGACAGCACCATCTCACTGGATTCCCGGGCCTTGATCCATGTGGATGCCCAGGCCTCCCCCGGGTTGACCGGGGGAAGCCAGAATGCCTACCAGGTTTACGTGGACAGTGGAACCACAACCCTTAAGGGCTATGCCATGGCCCTGGGGAGCCAGGCCAAACTCACCGCGGATTACAACGGGACCATCAAGGTGGATTCCGGTGCCTCCCTGGTTTTCAATAGCACCGTACTCTACTTGAGCATTACCCCGGATTTCACCGGTCAGGTCGAATATGAAATTCCCATGTTGGAACAGGGTGCCGCCCCCCAGGATCAGTTTTCTTCCATTTCGCCCCTGCCGTCGGAATACAAGGCCAGCCTTGAGAATGGCAATGGCACCGGACTCCAGAAACTTATTTTTGAATTTGATCCGGAGGAGGCCCTGCCCCTGGTGTCCAGCCAGATTCAGAATGAATTCAATGCCCAAGGACACAGCCTGTTGGGCGCCAATGTGGTCAACGGCATCATCTCGGATTTAATCCCATCGGAAGCCATTGTGCTCAGTGCAATGGATGATCCGGAAAGACTCATGGCCTCGCTCGGGGGGGCGGGGCGGCCCCTGCCCATCCTGGACAACTTCGACCATGGGAATTCCGTGTTTGCCAGTCCGGTGATCCTTCGGGCCAAGGATGAGTCCGAATCCGGATATACAGCAGAGAACAACGGGTTCCTCTGTGGCTACACCCGGGAAATGGGAGCGGGTTTTTATCTGGGGGGCCATGCCGGTTTCAGCAAAGTCCAGGTGGACTATACCGGTATCGGGTCCGAGTTTCGTTCCGAGGCCATCGACACCTATTCCCTGGGAGGGCATGCCATTTATCTCCATGGCGAAACCTTGCTGGTTTCGGCCATGGTTACTGGTTTTTACGGGGAGACAATTTTCCAGGACCGGGCTCCCACAAACCTGGAATCGGCGGAATATGATTCCCACTCCCTTCGGGCGGATTTGGCCCTGGGGAAATTGTTCTCCTGGGGGTGGCAGACCCTGCTGCCCGAAGTGGGGTTCACCTATGTCTATAACCATCGTCAGGCATTTGAAACCACGAATTTGTCCAACCCCGACGTCTTCTTCGGTGCCATGGATGAGTATGAATTTTACGGTCGCCTGGGACTGAAATGGTTTGGTCGGTTGGCGTTGAAGGAAAATTGGAGTCTGCATCCCAGCCTGGGAATCGGCTTCACCCGAACCTTGAGCGACGGCCGTTTTTCCAACCGCATGGGCATTGGTGAAATTTCCAAGGAGGTTATTCAACAATCCGACCATACCCAGTTTACCCCCCGGGCCTCCATCTCCTGGGTTATGGATCGCTTTGAGTTGGTGGCGGGCTACAGCGGGGGATTTTCAAAGCATACGGAGAATTATTTGTTCTGGATTCAGATGGGGGTTCATTTTTAAGGGCATGGCCAAGAATATAGGACATCTCCTCATCTTCCTTTGCCTGCTGGGCATGCCATTGGACGCCCTGGCTGTTCCCGGAAAGATTTTTAACGATATGACCGTGACAAATCAAAATAGCGATATCATCACCAGCGATGTTTTCTGGCACAACGTCGGTTTTGTGAATTATGCGGCCCTGGGCATCACCGATGCCGCCAGCTACCTCCCCAACCAGACCTTTACCAACACCGGGGATGTGAACCTGGTGGGCCAGGCCCAGACTTTTCCATACAACATCACCCTTTTGGGAAATGGAAATGCCAGCATTGCCGTCCAGAACCAGGGTGATTTCTACGTATCCCTTGGCCCCACGGATAACTCCTATCTGTTAAAGGGCATTAACAGCCAGGGGAATCTGGTGAATTCCGGCAATATCACCCTGGATGTCCAGCGCCTGGGGGGAATTTATCTCAGCGTGAGTACGGCCATTGAAGCCCATGGTGCTTCCCTTGCGAATTCAGGGAATCTGCGGCTGGATTTGGACGGCGGGGTCAATACCACGGGGTCAAACGCCCTGGTTTGGGGTCGGGGGATTAGTTTCTTCGGCAATGCCGTGACCAACTCCGGTTCCATCGTGGTGTTGACCCAGGGGGGAGATGTCACAGGGTCGGCAGCCAATGTCTATGCCACCAGTGTGGGGATTTACACCGAAGGGAATCTGGTCAACACCGGAAGTATCCGTGTGGAAAGTGTGGCCGGGAAGAGCCGTCTCAACGGTTCTTCTCCCTATGTGGGAGATGATGCCACTTCCTATGGAATCCATGCCAATGGGAATCTGACCCTCCACTCCCAGGGGGTGATCCAGGTGGCTGCGAGCCATGCGTCGGGGACCCAGACCGGCACCATTACCGCCCACCAGGTTTTTGTGGAGGGCGGGACCGCCACCATCACCGGCTATGCCATGTCCCTGGGAACCCAGACGGATTTCACCGCCACCTACGGCGGGGCCGTGGGACTTGATCCCACCGGCAGTGTGGCCTTTTCCAATGCCGTGCTTTACTTGAGCGTTGCCTCGGATTTTTCCGGACAGAGCGAGTATGAGATCCCCATGCTGGTGGATGGGGCTGCCGTGGCCGACCAATTTGCCAGCCTTGCCCCCTTGCCGCCGGAGTACAAGGCGGCCCTGGTGAATGGAAACGGGGCCGGGCTCCAGAAAATTCATTTTTCATTTGCACCGGACGATGCCGCTCCCCTGATTTCCTCCCAGGCCCGGAACAGTTTCCATGCACAGACCCTGGCCATGGTGAACAGCCACAGCCTGGGCAGTCTGGCCACGGAATGGGTTCCCGACGAGGTCCTGAAATTCAACGAGATGGCGGATCCTTCAACCCTGATGAATCATTTCGGCCCGGTGCGGGATTCCCTGGCGGGCCATTCTGATTTGGCCTCCCATTCTCTCTTTGTGACGCCGGTTCTATTGATTTCTTCGGACGATTCCTCCCTGGGATACGAGGCCCGGAACTACGGCATCCTGGCTGGGTATACCCACAGCTTCGGTCCCCATGTTCGACTGGGTGCCCATGCCGGATTCAACCGGATGAAGGTGGATTTCAAGGGGGCTGGATACGATGACCGGTGGGAGGAAACCCACGGATTCTCCTTGGGGCTCCACGGGGCAGTCATGTGGGGGGACGAATGGGTGACCACGGGGGTGTTTTCCTATTTCGGCGGTGAAAGCCGATTCTGGGATTTGGCCCCCCTGAACCGGGAAGAGGGGCGTTATGACGGCTTTGCACTCCAGGCCGACCTGGGCCTGGTCCGGGTGTTGGAATTCGGGCGGGGTGTGGTTATGCCCCAGGTGGGGATTTCCGGGATTTGGAATTACCAGGACGCCTTTGAAAGCATGAATCAGTCCAACCCCGATGTGGAATATGGATCCATGGACGAGGTGGAAGTCATTGCCAGGGCCGGGATCCGTTATCTGGCCGAATATGGGGAGACAGATGGGTGGAAAACCTCCCTGGGACTGGGCATGGGCATCAGCCAATACCTCACCGATGGAGAGTCCACCACGGATATGACCGCGGGGACGGTGACCAAGACAGGCCGTCACCAAACCGACAGGACCCGCCTCACCCCCGAGGTCGGCCTTTCTTTAACCAAGGGGGAGTATGAATTGGCCCTGGGGTACAGCGGGTCCTATTCCCAGGATACGGCCAACACCCTGGTATGGGGCCGGGTGGCCATTCACTTTTAACCGGAGACGATGCGTATTTTCCATGGGAAAAATTAAAACATATGCCTGGATCTGGAGCCTCTGCACCATGCTGGTATTGTGGTGCTGGCCCCCCGTGTCCCTGGCCGTTCCCGGAAAATTGTACCCGGATCTCACCGTCTCGGATCAGAACTCGGATAGTATCACCTCTGCGGTGATCTACCAGCCCAGCTCGCTTAAATATAACGCCGGGTTGGCCGTTACCGACAATACCAGCTATTCCCCCAGTGAAATTTTCACCAATACGGGTAATGTGACCCTGAATAATTATACGGAAACCGCCCCGGGTTTTATTTACCTCATCCACAATGACAACAGCAGTGTAAATATCAAGAACCATGGGGATCTCACCGTGAGTTTCGGCAATGGGGATTACACCTATTGGGGGGATGCGGTGACCACCAACGGCAGCCTGGAAAATTCCGGAGATGTCTCCATGGTCATAAATCGTGTGTCCGGGGTTGATTTTGTGATCATGAACGGACTTCGGGTATCGGGACATACCCTGGTGAATTCCGGAAATATTAATATCACCGGCCAGGGGGCCACCCTCACCAATGGGTCCGCTGTCTTGGCCACGGGATACGGGATTACATTTACCGGAAGCCAAATGACCAACAGCGGTGATATCACTGTGGTTTGCCGGGCTGGGACCAATACCAGCACTTCCAATACCACGGCCACGGCAAGTGCCACGGGGTTATCCGTCCAGGGCACGGTTCACAATACCGGTGAAATCCGTACCACGGCCGTTGGGGGGCGGCGGCGTGTCAATAATTCCAGCCCCTATATGAGCCAGGACGCCACGGCCTACGGTATATTTGCCAGCAATAATTTAACC
>JAKSBM010000797.1 GCA_022361135.1 Desulfobacterales bacterium
CAAATATATAATCATGAAAAACAAAGCCATAGTAATAGGAGCCACCGGCCTGGTGGGAAGCTCACTGGTCAATCAGCTGGCCGAATCCAAATATTTTGAAACCATAATCACCATCACACGCCGCCCGGTTGAGCACCCATCGGACAAGGTGGTCAATGAAGTGGTGGATTTTGATCAGCTGGAGGACCATGCCTCCCTCTTCAAGGGCGACATCTTCTTTTCATGCCTGGGAACCACATTGAAGCGGGCCGGCTCCATTGCGGCCCAGCGGAAGGTGGATTTTGAATACCAGCTCAAGGCGGCCCAACTGGCTGCGGACAATGGGGTGGGCCATTATCTTCTGGTTTCGTCCAGCGGCGCAACCCCCAAGAGCCGAAGCCCTTACATGAAGATGAAGGGGGAATTGGAAGAGGCGGTGAAATCCCTGGAGTTTAAACGCATCAGCATATTTCAGCCCTCCGTACTCCTGGGCCAACGCAATGAATTCCGGCTGGGTGAAAAACTGGCCGGGTGGGTCATCCCCGCGATCTGTTTGATACCGGGCCTGAAACGATTCCGGCCCATCCAGGGGGCTGAGGTGGCGGCCAAGATGATCCGGGTGAGTCGCCAGACCGGGCGGCCCTTGGAAGTGTTTCGATTGGATGAGGTCTTTATCCAGAAATAGCTGGAAGCCAAAGCGGAAAGTACGGGCAGAGGAAAGCGGTCTGCCCAAGGGCATGGAATGGTTTGGGACGGGTGGAAAAAATACAAAAAAAGCCCTGGAAGAATTCCAGAGCTTTTAAAGTTGGTAGCGGGGAAAGGATTTGAACCAATGACCTTCGGGTTATGAGCCCGACGAGCTACCAGACTGCTCCACCCCGCAACAAATTGTATTTCAAGGTCGTTAACCTGTATTTTTCGTAATCTTGTTTTTTTATGGTAGCGGGGAAAGGATTTGAACCAATGACCTTCGGGTTATGAGCCCGACGAGCTACCAGACTGCTCCACCCCGCAACAAATTTTTCTTTACAAGATCGTCAAATTATAGGATTTGGGACCTGTGATTTTTTGGTAGCGGGGAAAGGATTTG
>JAKSBM010000213.1 GCA_022361135.1 Desulfobacterales bacterium
AGGTAGCTTTTCCCGTGTTTGGGGTCGGCCAGGATCAGGTCGTACCGAATCCCGGAATTGATGAAGACCTTTTTGATCTGGGGCAGGGCTTCGATCTTCCGGATGAGTTCCAGGTGGCGCCGGTGGTCCGGGCGCAGGCTTTTACAGATTTTGGGAAAGAGGCAGCGCCGGTCCTTGCAGGCCCCCTTGGTTAATTTCTTTTCGCATTCATAGCCGTACATATTGGCCGTGGGACCGCCCAGGTCCATGATATTGCCCTTGAACCGGGGGTGGCGGGTCAGGGCTTTGGCCTCTTGAACCACGGATTCCTTGCTTCTGTATTGGACGGTTCGGCCCTGGTGGACGGCGATGGCGCAGAAGTTACATTCCCCGTAGCAGCCGTAGTGGGTGGGGATGGAAAAACGGATGGTGTCCAGGGCCCGCACCGGCCCGTCCCCGGCGTAGTGGGGGTGGACCTCCCGTTCAAAGTCCAGGTCGTGGATCCGGTCCAGATCCTGGGTAGTGGAGGGCAGGGGCGGGGGATTGAGAACCATGTAGCGGTCCCCGTGGGCCTGGCAGATGCCCTGGGCCGTGATGGGGTCGCAATTGTCGTAAAAGGTGTTAAAGCTTTGGGTGTAGGCGGCCTTGTCTTTTTTCACCCTATCAAAGTCGGGCAGTTCCAAGCCCTTGGGTTCCCGGGAAATATAGCCCAATCCTCTGATGTTTTTAAATCCCTGGCCCTTTTTCAGGACCCGGGCCAGCTCCAGGACGGTGTCGTGGGCCATGCCAAAGAGGAGGAAATCGGCCTTGGCATCAAAGAGGATGGAGCGGCGGATTTTATTGGACCAGAAATCATAGTGGGCAATGCGGCGAAGGCTGGCTTCGATGCCCCCCAGGACGATGGGGGCCGTGTTTTTGAAAAAGCGGCGGATGAGGTTTGAATAGGCGATGACGGCCCGGTCCGGCCGGCGGGTGTTTTGGCAGCCCGGGGTGTAATCGTCGGTTTTCCGGCGTTTGCCCAGGGCGGTGTAATTGGCCACCATGGAGTCCACGGCCCCGCCGGTCACCCCCCAGAACAGGGCGGGTTCCCCCAGGCGGGAGATGTCTTCGGGTACATCCGGTCTGGGTTGGGCAATGATCCCCACCCGGAATCCTTTGTCCATGAGGAGTTTGCCGATGAGGCTCACCCCCATGAAGGGGGAATCAATGTAGGTGTCCCCGGTGACCAGGATGATGTCCAATTGGGTCCAGCCGAGTTTTTCCACCTCGGCCGGGGTGGTGGGAAGAAACATGGTACTCCTTGTTGTGTGCAATGGTGCGTAAAAACATAACAATATACATCAAATGGGGATTTGTCACAATGTGTCCGTGGGGATGGGGCTTTCTTGCATTGGGAAATGGGCAGGGTGGGGTGGATTCAATTCTTTTTGATTCGGTTGGATTGGATTGGGTGGGGTGTGGGGGGGAAACGCTGGGAGGTCGGGAAGGCAGCGGTTTGTGTTAATACCCGGGGTGGAACGGGGCCACCTCCCGTCCGCGATGTCTCCGGCAAAGCGGCTCTAAACGGTCCTCCGGAAAAAAGCGAAAACTCCTCCCCGCGGTCGTCAAACAGTTCGCTTTTCTTTTCCTCCGGCCGTTAAGAGCCGCTAATGCCTCCGACATGACGGCTCCCGGGAGGCGCCCCCGCCCCACCCCTGATCCCACCACAAGGGATTGGGGATGTGTGCTGTTTTGACGTATGGGGTATGGCCCGTTTTAAAAATCGTTCAGGCAGCATCAAATCATTATATTGATTGGAACTCAAAGTTTTTGGCCGTGATTAAAGCGGAGTTGGAAAATAGCCCCTTCATTATTTTTGAGAATTGCTTTGGGGGACAGGGCACGAAATGATGGGGGGATGTTTTAATTTGCTGTCCATGTGAAAATTAAATGCCATGGCTTGAATGGGTTGAATTGAAAGTTTTTTCAGGACAAGGGAACGATTAAACGTGAGGTAATGGAGAGTCGGCGTTAGGCCAGCATGAGCAAACCAATACCGGTGACGGCAATGACGGCGCCCAGGATGGCCCGGGGGGAGACCCGTTCCTTGTACAGGAAAATGGAAAAGGGGATGATGGCCACCGGTGTCAGGGAGAGGAAGGTGGAGGCCACGCCCGTGGAAAGGTATTGGAGGGTGAGCAGGGAGAGGGAAACTCCGATGAAGGGGCCCACCACGGAGCCGGCTGCGGTCATGGCAACGGCCTGGGTGTTGGCCAGAGCCTGTTTCACCTGACCCCATTTCCGGGTGAGGGTGAAAAAGAGGATGAAGCAGCCAAAGGCAGCCAGGGCTCTGATCTGGGTGGCGGGGAAGGCCGGGAGGTATCCCTGGGCCGTGACCATGCCTGCCTTGGACAGGATGTATCCCACGGCTTGTCCCATCATGGCCCCCAGGCCGAATGCCAGTCCCTTGAAGCTGACCTGGCGGTGGTTTGTATCGTGGTTTTTTTCTAAAATTACCATTCCCACCCCGGCCAGGGTGATCAGGATCCCTCCCCATTGGGCCGGCGTATAAATTTCGTCCAGGAATGCCCAGCCAATGACGGCGGCCATGGGGGCGGACAGGGAAAAGAGGAGCAGGGCAATGCGGGGCCCGGCTTCCACCAGGGCTTTGAACAGGCAGATATCCCCCAGGAAAAATCCAATGATGCCGGACAGGGATAGGTAGAACCAGGCCCGGGCCGGGAAATCCAGGGGCAGGGGGCTGCCCGTGGTAAGTGTCAGGTAGAGGGTGAACAATGCCAGGGCCGTGGTCAGCCGGATGATGTTTACGGATGTGGCCCCCACTTGCCGGGAGGCCGCTTCGAAAAATTGGACGCTGATGGTCCAGCAAAGCACGGTGAGCAGAGCTATGGATTCTCCGATAAAAGGCATGGACAAGCTCTATAACAGGGGGATTGGGCGGTGTCAATAAACAAGTGAAGGGAAAAACTACCGGGAATAATAGGACCTTGGCTGGGTTTTGTCCTTGGGTGTGGGAAGAAAACTTGATACAAATCCATTGTTTATGGTATATTTTCCCGATTTGTTAAATTCAGGAAATGAATTCAAAATTTGAAGAAAAAAGACAAACGCATATATCGGTGTAAAACCTGTGGGACCACCACCCCCAAGTGGATGGGCAAATGCCCGGACTGCGGGGACTGGGATTCCCTGGTGGAAGAGCGGCCGGAAACCAATACCCGGGGACTGGGGGGCAAGGCCTTTGTGCCCGAGCCCGTGCCCATTGATTCGGTGGAGGCCGGCGAAGCCCGCCGGACCCGGACCGGGATCGGGGAGTTTGACCGGGTCCTGGGGGGCGGTATTGTGGACGGGTCCCTGGTCCTCATCGGCGGGGATCCGGGCATTGGCAAGTCCACCCTCATGCTCCAGATCCTTTCGGTGCTGGCGGGCCAGGGGAAAAAATGCCTCTACGTTTCCGGCGAGGAATCCATCCAGCAGATCTCCATGCGGGGTCGGCGGCTGGAGTCGGGTTCTTCTTCCCTTTACATTGTGGCCGAAACCGATCTGGAATCCATTTTGGCCATGGTGGAAAAGGAGACCTACGATGCCATTGTCATTGATTCCATCCAGACGGTGTTCCACCCCGAGGTGACATCCACCCCCGGATCGGTGACCCAGATCCGCGAGGCCTCCATGCAGTTCATGCGGTTGGCCAAATCCACGGGGATTCCCATCTTTCTGGTGGGCCATGTGACCAAGGTGGGGGCCATTGCCGGTCCCCGGATCATGGAGCACATGGTGGACACGGTGCTTTATTTCGAAGGGGACAAGTCCCATATCTTCCGCATCCTGAGGGCGGTGAAAAACCGCTTTGGCTCCACCAATGAGATCGGGGTCTTTGAAATGCGGGAAAAGGGGCTTTCACAGGTGCCCAATCCTTCTTCGGTCTTTCTGGCCGAGCGGGCGGCCGTGGCACCGGGGTCGGTGGTTACCTCCTGCATGGAGGGCACCCGGCCCATTTTGGTGGAAATCCAGGGACTGGTCTCCAGTTCCGGTTTGGGAACCCCCCGGCGCACGGTGCTGGGCTTGGACAACCATCGGGTTTCCCTCATTGTTGCTGTGATGGAAAAGCGGTTGGGCATGAACCTGGCCGGCTTGGATATATTCATGAATGTCACCGGCGGGGTTCGCATTGTGGAGCCCTCTGCCGATCTGGCCATTGCTGCGGCCCTGGCTTCCAGTTTTCTGGACAAGCCCGTGCCCAAGGAGGTCACCCTCATTGGTGAGGTGGGCCTCACCGGGGAGATCCGGGCGGTGAGCCATGCCCAGGCCCGGGTGAAGGAGGCGGCCAAGATGGGATTTACCACCTGTCTGGTCCCGGCCTCCACCCTGAAGCAATTGTCCAAGGTCCGGGGCATGACCATTGAAAGTATAGGATTTTTAAAGGACGCCATGGAGGTGCTGTTTCAAAATGGCTAAAAAAAGAGGAAGACCGGGCAAGGGCGGCAAGGACTGGGCGGACCATCTCACCCAGCGGGCCAAATCCGAAGGATATCCGGCCCGGTCCGTATACAAGCTGGAGGAGATCCAGAAAAAATTTCGCATCATGAAGCCCGGTGATACCGTATTGGACCTGGGCTGTTCCCCGGGCTCCTGGCTCCTCTATGCCTCCCGGCAGGTCAAGGGAAAGGGCCGGGTGCTGGGCATTGATTTAAAGCCGGTGGAAACCAAGCTACCGGACAATGTCACCGCCGTTGAGGACAATATCCTGCGCATGGAAAACCCGGATTTTGTCCAGGCGGCCCAGGGCTGCCAGGCCGTGATTTCCGACATGGCCCCGGCCACCACGGGACGGAAGGACGTGGATGCCCTGCGCTCCTTTGAGCTGTGTGAAATGGCCCTGGAAAAGGCCTTGGAGCTCTTGGGAAAAAATGGAAATTTTGTCTGTAAAATATTCCAGGGAAATGAATTTAAGGCATTTGAGAAACGGGTGAAGACAGCCTTTAGGGAGTGTCGGGTGTTCAAGCCGGAATCGTGTCGAAAACAAAGTAAAGAAATATATATCATTGCAAAAGGTAAAAAATAAGGAGGGATCTCATGTCCGGACATAGTAAATGGTCGACCATTAAACATAAAAAGGGTGCTGCAGATAAAAAAAGAGGGAAGATTTTCACCAAGCTGATCAAGGAAATCACCGTGGCCGCCCGCATGGGTGGGGGAGACATTGAATCAAACCCCAGACTGCGCCAGGCCATTGCCGCTGCCAAGGCCCAGAACATGCCCAAGGATAACTTTGAGCGGGCCATTAAAAAGGGTACCGGTGAGCTGGAAGGCGTGAACTACGAAGAAATCCGCTACGAAGGTTATGGCCCCGCCGGGGTGGCCGTGCTGGTGGAATGCCTCACCGATAATAAGAACCGGACCATTGCCGATGTCCGTTATATCTTCTCCAAGGCCGGCGGAAACGTGGGCACCGACGGGTGTGTGGCCTGGATGTTCGACAAAAAGGGCCTCATTGCCGTGTCCAAGGACAATGCCGATGAAGATACCCTCATGGACGTGGCCCTGGATGCCGGTGCCGAAGAC
>JAKSBM010000096.1 GCA_022361135.1 Desulfobacterales bacterium
CAAGGTGGAAATCCCCACCCTGTTTGAAGCCGGCATCACCTCCATTGCCATTGACGCCTCCCACATGCCCGACGACCAAAACCTCAAGGCCAACATCGAAATCAATTCCCTGATTCCCGAGTGGGCCGGTCTGGAAACCGAAGTGGGAGAAATCAAAGGCACCCAGGG
The DNA here is from genome assembly GCA_022361135.1 of Desulfobacterales bacterium. Next base: position 169 of record JAKSBM010000096.1, read on the forward strand.
CCTGTCCACGGACGAAGAAGCCCTTTTCCTCATCCGGGGCCTCAATGCCCATGGTATCTTCCCGGACTGGATCGCCCTGAACAACGGCACCACCCACGGTATTGAAGAAAGCGAATCCGGCATTGATGTGGACCTCACCGCCCAGATTCACAATGCCCTGGCTCCCTATAAATTGTCCGGTGCCCAGCACGGCACTTCGGGCAACCATTCCGACCGCCTCCGGGCCATTGCCGAAAAAACCCGGACCACCAAGGCCAATGTGGCCACTGCCCTGCAGATGGTTTCCTGGGGCATCAAGGTCAATGAATACGGCAATGCCATCATGGATGAAAACGGCGACATCATTAAAGAAGAAGGCAAGGGCCTTACCGAAGAGATGTGGGTGGAAATGAAAGCCTACGCCGATGAACACGGCATCAAGGGCAGCAATTTCAAAAAACTCAACGTGGTCTTTGAAAACAAATTGCTGGGACTGCCCAAGGAAATCCGCGACCGCATGATCCAGGCAGTGGAAGATTTCACCTATCCCCTGCTCACCGACGTTTTCAATGCCGGCGGCACCGGAACCCTGGTGAAGGAAGCCATCCTTAAAAACAAGTCCCACCATGCCGGAGTCAAGGGACAACGCATTGAAGATCCTGCAGAATGGACCGAAGAAAAGTATGTTGAACGTGCCAGCCTCATCGAATCCGATAAAGGACCGGACGGAGACTTTGACGAATAAAAAAAATTAAAAAGTTCTAAAGTTTTAATTTTCCCTTTCCGATAAGTGCCATAAGGAGAAAATTAAATGCAGATACCATCTTATCAGATACAAAATGTTCTCAAGGTTTATTCCCGGCAATTGAGCCAGGGAAAAATCCTGCGGAACAAGTTCGGCGGCGCCAACAAAGTATCGGCAGATAGTGTCACCATCTCCTCCGAAGGGAAACGGAAGGCCATCATTGACAAGGTGGCCTCCAACATCGTTGGTAAAATTATCACCGAAGGCCCCAAGGAAAAAGACGAAGCGCAGATTACGGAACAGATCGAAAAAGAACTCGGAAAGAAAATCAATTACGGCAGGGATAAAAACCAGTTCACTTATACCACCCTCGACGGTGAGAATAATAAAGTGACCCGGACCCTGTCGGTTGAAGATTCCGAATTTGTCGTCAAACGCATGACCGAACTGGCCAGACAAGTGGCCAACGACAATATGGAATCCTGAGGAGTGTGCCCATGAAGATATCCGGAACCAATACCAATTACATCCAACAGGCCTATGGCAATGCCAGTCAGGCCGTGGCCAATGCCGGCCAGCAGGACAAAGCGGACACCACTTCGGAAACACGCCCCACCGACAGTATCAGCCTTTCTGAAAAGACCCAGGACCTAAGACGGGTTGAACAGAACATGGACAATGCCCCCTTGGAACGGCAGAAGAAGGTTGCCGATCTCAAGGAGCGGGTCCAGGCGGATCAATACACGGTCGACGCCCAGAAAGTGGCGGAAAAAATGATCGGTTCCATCATGGATGAAATGGGATAGGGTGCACTTTTTTCCCAGTGCCCCCTGTTCCCATTCAATCGGCTCCGTTCCCACCGCTCCAATCCCACTGAAATAACAGGCTTTTCACCCACCACCCAAAAGAGATTGTCCATGGCATATCTTTTGCTTTATTTTTAGGCATAAGATTAATAAGGAGAACAGCATGGTGAATATCAACCAACTCAACGAACTCACCCAGTCCCTGAATCCGTCCACCAAGACAGATAACGGAAAGGGGGATGCAGATGCATTTCAAAATGCCTTGAACAAAGCCATGGACACGCCTGGAGATACGTCTGAATCCGCCGCCGCATTGGGCCTGGAGGAAATTTCCGCCACCCGCCCCATCCTTAACGATCCTTCGGCCGCCATTTCCGGGCAGACCGAAAAACTGCTGGACCTTCTGGACAGCTATGCCGGTCAATTGGAAAGCAGCCAGGTCACCCTGAAGCAGATCGCTCCCATGATCCAGGAGATCAACGATGCCGCCGGTCAGCTCCAGCAAGAGTCACAGGGACTGGGAAGCGACCATGAAGAATTGAAAAATATTGCCGACCAGACCGTCATGACGGCCCGGTCGGAATACATCCGCTTCCAGCGGGGTGATTATTTGTCGTAATCCAGCTTGGCCCGCCGCCAGAAGGCTTCCTTTTCCGGCGGCGGCATCTTATCCAAGGATTGACCATCCTGCTCCAGCAATTCCTCCATGCGGCGGAAGCGGCCTTCAAACTTAGCCGTGGACTGGGCCAGGGCCGTCTCTGGATGGAACCCGGCAAATCTTGCCACATTCACCAGGGAAAAAAGGATATCCCCGAATTCCAGGGCCATTTCATCCTTGTTTCCCTTTTCCAATGCCTCTTCGAATTCCATGATTTCCGATTTCACCGTATCCAGGACCTGGTGAATATTTTCCCACTCAAATCCCACCTTGACCGCTGCCTTGGACACCTTCAAGGCCCGCATCAACCCAGGCATTCCCTGGGGCACATTATCCAATGCAGAAACCGAAGGTAACTCCCCGTCACCGGATTTGGCTGCGGCCTTTTCTTCGGCCTTGATCTTATCCCACTGTGCCAAAAGCTCGGTCTCATTTTCAACCTGGGCAGATTCATATACATGGGGATGGCGACGGATCATTTTTTCCGACACCATTTTCACCACGTCCCCAAAGGGAATGTCCCGTCTTTCGTTGAATATTTCCATGATGAAAAGAATCTGAAAGAGCACGTCCCCCATTTCTTCACAGGTATTCTCCCGGTCTTCTTTGACCAGTGCGTCTTCCAATTCATACATTTCTTCGGCCAGACATTTCCACATGGACAGGGGTGTCTGCTTACGATCCCAGGCGCATCCGCCTTCTCCCCTCAGGGTGCGGATAATCTCCAGGATGGGTGCAATGGATTCCACTTATTTTTTCATTCCTTTTATTCGATTCAAAAAATCCCCCCGCATGTTCTTGGAGGCAAAGACAATCAAAGCATCGCTGCTTTGGGTAAGATAGGGCGTGGTGCGGGAGTTGGCAAGGTATTGGGCCCCCCTGGGCAAAAAGGTGGTGATCAGAATAAAGATCACGGTGACGATCAACACCCCCTTGGCCAAGCCGAAGAGCAATCCAAATCCCCGGTCCACCCATCCCATGAAAACCAATTGCAGCAGTTTCCGGATCAGGGAGGCGGCCAGCCCCACCACCAAAAGTATTCCACAGAAAAGAAGGAAAAAAGAGACCAGTTTCTGGGTGGCCGGCGTTTCAATCCACTGGCCCACCTGGGGCAGCAGCAGGGGATAATAGGTATTGGCCCCGTAAAAGGCTGCAATAACACCAATGATTCCTGAGACTTCCTTAATTAATCCCCTGGAGAATCCCCGGATCAGACAAAAGGCAACAACAATGATAACAAAGAGATCAAAACCGTTCATTTTTCCCCTATTTTTTAAGGTGATTCAAAGTATTTTGAAATAGCAACTCGCCCCTTTTCCAGTCAAGATTTTTATTGATTTTTCAATAAATAAAATGCACTTTATAGCCCATGAAAACGATTGATTTTAGTGATACACTGCTTGCGCAGAAGCTGTTTGGATTCCACAACAGCAACCTGGAAAAAATAGCACATGCCCATGGCATTTCCATCAACTCCCGGGGCACGGAACTGAGCCTGGCCGGAGATGATGACGCCTGCCACAGGGCCCACGGCCTTCTGACCCAGCTTTACACCCTGGTTGAGAACGGCATCGCCCTCTCACCGGCGGCCCTGGATGCCGCCATCAACACCCTGAAAAAAAACCCGGGGGCCAACCTGAAAACCATATTCCAGGCCACCATATTCACCACGGCCCGGAGAAAGGCCATCAGTCCCAGGAACCCCTCCCAGCTGGATTACAGCAATGCCATCAAGGACAACGATATCCTCTTCGGCATTGGTCCGGCCGGCACGGGGAAAACCTATCTGGCCATGGCCATGGCCGTGGCTGCCCTCTCCCGGGGAGATGTCCAGAAGATCATCCTCACCCGGCCGGCCGTGGAGGCCGGTGAAGCATTGGGCTTTTTGCCCGGAGACCTGGCCGAAAAAATAAATCCCTACCTCAGACCCCTCTATGATGCATTGTATGATATGCTTGATTTTGACAAGGCAAGGGCCTATATTGACCAGGAAATCATAGAAATTGCACCCATTGCCTTCATGCGAGGCAGGACATTAAACAATGCATTTGTCATCCTGGACGAAGCACAGAACACCACGTCCGAACAGATGAAAATGTTTTTAACCCGTATTGGATACGGCTCCAAGGCCATTGTCACAGGAGATATCACCCAGATCGACCTTCCCCATGGAAGGAAATCCGGGCTGGTGGAGGCCAAGAAAATTTTATCCCGCATAAAGGGAATCCATTTCACCCATTTTTCCAAGGAAGATGTGGTCCGGCACCCACTGGTATCCAATATTATTGATGCTTATGAAAAAAACAAAAAGTGAAGACTGGCTCAACTCAGCCGGAGACTTTTTCCTCACCCGCCCCCACCTGCTCTGGTTCATGGCCCTGGCCGTCACCCTGATTTTCACGGTATTCCAGGTTCCTGAACAACAAAGCGTCACCGTGAGCTACCAGGTGGGGGATGTCGCCCAGCGCGATGTCAAAGCGCCCAACGACTTTTTCATCCAAGACGAAGAGGTCACCCTCCAGAAAAAAGACCAGGCCAAGTCCGCCGTTAAAATCGTCTACGACTTTGACCCCGGCCTGCTCCGGGATATCCAGACCAACATCGACGACGCCCTTAAAATCAGCCGAAGCCTTTTCCCGCCCCCGGGCGAAGTCCAGGCCGACGGCACCCCCACACCGGATCCCACCCTGGCCATGGTCCTGGAAACCCAGCCCAGATTCCAGGAAAAACTGGGCATCGAGTTGAGCAAAGGCGAATTCACCACCCTGTATAAACACCGATTTTCCCCGGACATTGGCCAACGCATCGACCAAATCATGGAAAAGATCCTGTCCAACGGCGTGGTGGCCAATAAAAAGGTACTCCTGGAGGAAGAAGACCGTGGGATTCAGCTGAGGAACATTGAAAGCGGCGAAGAAAAACCCGTGAACAACCTCAAGGTTTTCTACGGCCCGGACCAGGCCAAGGCCATGGTTCGCATCGAAGGGCAGCCCCTCCTCAAGGAGACCAATGGAAAGCTCTCCTCGGTCATCGTCAACATCTGCCAGGGACTGCTCCAGCCCAATATCACCCTGAATCGGAACGAAACCCAGAACCGGATCCTGGAAGCCCAGGCCGCCATTAAACCGGTGATGTACCAGATCAAGGCCGGGGAGATGATCATCCGTGAAGGGGAACGGGTGGATAAAAAGGGACGCATCAAGCTGGATGCCCTCAAGGCCCAGGCCAAGGAAGAAGGGGTGTATACGGCCCTGGGGGGCATTGCCCTCATGACCTTTGCCCTGCTCATGGTCACCTATATCCTCTTTCTCAGGGACCACCACGACCTCCAGAAAAAGCACAACAAGCACATGATTTTCCTGGCCCTGGGACTGCTTCTCCACCTCTGCATCGTGGAGATTGCCGTTTACATTGCCGCCCCGGCGGCAGCGGGACGTGCCTTGGCCACCACTTCGTTTTATACGGCCCTGCCCCTGCAATCGGCGGCCATGATTGCCTGCCTCTTCCTGGGTTTTGACATTGCCATCTATTTTACCCTGGTCTTGACCATCCTCACCACGGTCTCCTTTGGGGGGAATTTCGAAGTCTTTATCTTCTTCTTCCTCTCCAGCATCATTGCAGCCTATTGGACCCGGGAACGGCAGAAACGTCAGAATTTCATCATGGCCGGATTTAAACTGGCCCTGTTCAACGCCCTGTTGGCCATGGTCCTGGGATTCAACTCCCTGGAGCAGGCCCAGCTGATCATCCTGGCCGAAGACATGGGCATGGCATTTGTGGGCGGGCTATTTGCCGCCACCCTCACCGTGGGATTCACCCCCCTCATCGAAGTGCTGTTTGACTACACCACCGAGATCAAGCTCCTTGAATTTGCCAACCTGGACCAGCCCCTGATCAAAAAACTCATGATCGAAGCCCCGGGGACCTATAACCACAGCGTCATTGTGGCCACCCTGTCCGAAGCCGCTGCATCCAATATCCATGCGTCGGCCCTCAAGGCCCGGGTCATGGGCTACTACCACGACATCGGCAAACTGGATAAACCCATGTACTTCATTGAAAACCAGGCCGATGGGAAGAACCGCCACGACAAGCTCTCCCCGTCCATGTCCGCCCTCATTCTCATCCAGCATGTGAAAAAAGGGGTGGAACTGGCCAAGAAGTACAAGCTGGGGGATGAAATCATCGAAGGCATTGTCCAGCACCACGGCACCTCCCTGATCAAATATTTCTACAATAAAAGCCTGGCCATGGGGAACGAAAACGTCAACGAAGAAGACTTTCGCTACCCCGGTCCCAAACCCCAGACCCGCGAGGCCGGCATTGTCATGCTCGCAGATGTGGTGGAGGCTGCCGTCCGGGCCTTGGAACGGCCCACACCGGCCCGTATCCAGGGACGGGTGAAAGAACTCATCAACCATGTATTTGCCGACGGCCAATTGGAAGAATGTGAACTCACCCTCAAGGATCTTCACCAGATTGCCAAGAGCTTTAACAACATTCTCACCAGCATCTATCACAGCCGCATCGAATACACGGATAAACCCCAGGAAAAGAAAAAAGAAAAAAATGGAACATCAAAGGATACTGATCGACAATCGGCAAAGGGAGAAGGTGGAAACCCCGCTGCTCCTCAAAAAGACCGAACAGATCTTAAACGCCTTGGGCTGTGATGCCCACGAACTCTCCCTGGTCATCACCGATGACCGGGAAGTCCATGAATTGAACCAGACCTATCGCGGCGTGGACCGCCCCACCAATGTCCTCTCCTTTCCCATGCAGGAGGGGGAATTTTCCCAAATCACCCCCGGGTTGCTCGGGGATGTGGTGATTTCCGTGGAAACGGCGGAACAGGAAGCCCAGTCCGCCGGGGTCACCCTGGACCAGAGGATGTCACAACTTTTGGTCCACGGCATTCTCCACCTGGTGGGATTTGACCACGAGCGGGGGGAGGATGAGGCCCGGGAAATGGAAGAAAAAAGTCTGGCGCTGCTCAAACACATCGAACCCCATATCGACTTGGATTATTTTTAATAGACGAAAGGAAATAAAATGGCTGCTGAACTAGCTGTAAACGTAGACCATGTTGCCACCCTGAGGCAGGCCCGGGGCGCCAATTACCCCGATCCCGTGGCTGCGGCCCTTGCTGCGGAAACAGCAGGCGCCGACGCCATCGTGGTCCACCTGCGGGAGGACCGCCGCCACATCCAGGAAAGAGACGTCCGCCTCATCCGCCAGGTCATCCAGACCCGGCTCATCTTTGAGATGGCCGCCACCAGCGAAATGCTGGGCATTGCCCTGGACGTCCTGCCGGAAACCGTGACCCTGGTCCCGGAAAAGCGGGAGGAATTGACCACCGAAGGCGGGCTGGATCTCATCACCCATGAAGCCCACATCCGGGATGCGGTTTCCACCCTGAAGAATGCCGGCATGAAGGTCTGCATTTTCATTGATCCGGACCTGGACCAGATCAAGGTGGCCCACAAGATTGACGCCGATTCCATTGAAATACACACCGGTGCATTCTGCGATGCCGTTTCCGACAGCAAACGCAGCCAGGAGATGGCCCGCATTGTGGATGCAGCCAAAATGGCCACCCGCTTGAAACTTGGCGTCCATGCCGGCCATGGAATATGCTATAATAGCATCAACGCCTTCAAGGGCCTGGATGAAATCACCGAATACAGCATCGGCCACAGCATTATTTCACGCTCGGTTCTCAGTGGCATCGACACGGCTGTCCGGGATATGAAGGCATTGATCAACGCCCTTTAACCCCACAACAAGGTCTATATAGTATGGCACCACAGACCCTGCTCATCATAGACGACGAACCCTCGATCCTGGAAAGCCTTTCCATGTTTTTCCAGGACGAGGGATACCATGTCCTGACGGCGGAAAACGGCAAAAAAGGGCTGGAAGCCTATTTTGCCAACGCCGTGGACCTGATCATCACGGATCTGCGCATGCCCGTCCAGGACGGCAATGAGGTCATGCGGGCCGTCACCGCCCATGCCCTTGAGAACCAGCTTCCCCCACCGCCCATGATCGTCATCTCCGGGGTGGGTGAAAAAAAGGACATCATCAATGCCCTTCGCTTGGGGGCCAAGGATTACATCACCAAGCCCTTTGACAACCTGGACATGATCGGCCACACCATTGGCAAGGCACTGGAAAACAAACGACTGGAGGAGCAGAACCGCAGATACCGCCAGGAAATCGAACGCCGGGAAGCCCAGTACCGAACCATCACCCACCAGATCGCCGAAGGGGTATTCACCCTGGACGTGGA
>JAKSBM010000594.1 GCA_022361135.1 Desulfobacterales bacterium
CCCGGACATGGGCTATTCATACGGCCAGGCATACATTGTAAATTCTTCGGCCGGATGGGTGGTGATTTTTGGCAATGGCTACCAAAGCGAAACTGCCAAAGCCTCCCTCTATGTTTTGCGGGCCTCGGACGGAGCACTGCTTAAAAAAATAGAAACCGGTGTGGGCAGTCCCGGGGAAAATTGCAATGGATTGTCCAGCCCCACCCTCATCGATCCGGACAACGACGGCCTTGTGGACTATGGATACGCCGGAGATCTCCAGGGCAACCTGTGGAAGTTCGATTTCACCGACGGGGATGTGAATAATTGGAAAATCGCGTTCAAGGATGACTCCAATATCCCCCAGCCCCTGTTCACGGCCCGCAATAAAAATGGAGAAGTCCAGCCCATCACCCACAAGCCCGATATCATAAGGCATTGTGATAAAAATAAGCATGGCTACATGTTGATTTTCGGGACCGGCCGCTATCTGGGGCAGGAAGACCTGAGAAATACCCGGGTTCAAACCATCTACGGTATCTGGGACTGGTCCGATCAATGGCGATTAACGGGCAATACCCTGGAAGAAATCAATACCGAGGACAAGTATCTGGGAACCTTTGGGGCACCGGTGAACGGAAAACGTTCCCTGGGCAATGTGGCCGATTTGGATTACCTTGAAGGTCCGGTTCGCAACGCCACCCTTTTGGAACAGACCCAGGTGCACACCGACGATGTGGATGCCCGGGTCTTGAGCAATAATCGTATTAAATATTATACCCCGCCCCAGAATGACCTGGACGATGTTCAATATCATATGGGATGGTATTTTGACCTGCCTGAATCCAAGGAACGTGTGGTTAAGAATTTCGCCATCAGGGACAATGTGGTGGTGGCCGTCACCACCATTCCATCCATCGACGTTTGTGCCGTCGGGGGAGAGTCCTATCTCATGGAAATGAATGCCTGCAACGGTGGCAGAACCCGGATGCCGGCCTTTGATTACAACCGGGACAAGGTGGTGAACGAAGCCGACTCCGTCTTGGTGGATTCCCAGGCCCAGCCCGGATATCGTTACCATGTGGCACCTTCTGGAATTAAATACCAGGAATTACTCAATGCACCTGTGATCATCAGTATGGATCAAAATATCAGGGAACGAAAATATTTCTCAAGTTCCATTGGAAATATTATCACCCTGGATGAGTCCCCGGAACAGGCCGGGGTATATTCATGGAAACAATTGGAGTAGGTCTATGGAGAAAAGAAAGATTAACATCCTCATTGGCATCTTTGCCCTGTGTTTGGCAACAATATCCTGGTCGGCCTTTGCCGGTGATGATTTGGACATCCCGGAAATTGCCGTCCCTTCAAATCCCGGGGTGGCGATCCAGGATCCTGCCATCATGTGGGATCATCGTTACCAGTATATGGGGAAAATCACCAGTTTTGCAGATGGAAAAATCTGGATAAAAGGCAGGGGCTTTGACAAGAATGGCGCCATTCGGTATTTTGGCTGGCGTGGGGAAACCATCTTTTTTTCCAGTCTGAACATTGGCATGGAAGTGGGGGTGGTGCTGAACCCAAAACTGGAAATCCTTGAAGTCTGGAAAATACCGCCATCATGATTCCGGGATTTTCAATCAAATGGGAAGGAAGGTGCGGTGTGAAAGCATTTCAAATCTTGGTCCTATTGTTTTTAATTGGTTTTATTGCGGGGAATCCCGTCCACGCCGAATTGTATGAATACATAGATGAAAACGGGGTCCGATCATATACAGATGATCCCTCTGTCATGACGGTGAACCAACGAAAAAATTCCCAGGTCACCAATGAGATCAAAACCCGTCAACCTGTTTCGCCGGCTAAACGGATCATAAGTCCCAAGGTAAAAAATCCATCCCCGGAACCCAGGAAAACCTATAAAGGCAATATCAGCAAAACCGTTTTGGAGGTGGGGGCTGACCAGAAAGCCCTGGATGCCGAAGCATTTAATTTGAAAAAAATTAAACAGGACCTGGACAAGGAGTATTCTTACCTCCAGTCGGAAAAACAACGCCTCACCAGTTTTCGCGATGAGCTGAAACAGGCCGAGGACGTCAACGATGAAACCCTGGAACACTTCAGAAAACAGATCAATACCTTGAACCAAAAAACAGCTGTCTATGAAAAAAGACTGCGGAGCTATCTTGACCGGGTTTCGGATTATAACCAGAAAATAAAATGATCAATGCCAAAGCATATTTATGCATATATGCGTCTTTGTTGCCCTTTCCTCCATTCTCGTAATTGACATTTGCAATGAATCGTTTTAGAAGAAACGTATCTGAATATACGAAAGCTAACTCTGATTTAAATCATATGTGGAAGTGGAGGAAACATGAAGCAACTGGCAACCCTAAAATCTATTTTTATTCATGCCTTGATTATCATCTCTTTGGCCCTGGTTTCAACCGGCTGTATTGAATCCCTCAATACCAGTCCCTCGGGCAAAAGCAGCTCAACAACTGCCAACATGGGCAGTCCCAACGCAACCCCCAAAACAACCGCCCTTTATTATGATTTTGAAGATGTCCTGGTGCCCAGGGAACTTAAGGTGGTTCAGGATCGAACCGTTGTCATCTCCACACCGGGATATACGTCCGGGATCCTTGTTTTGAAAGGAAATGTGGAACGGTCCTCCCTGATTAATTTTTTCATTAATAATATGCAAAAGGACAATTGGGGCATTGTCAGCCAGATTAAATCTCCGGATAATTCCATTCTGGTTTTTGACAAAGCCTCCAAATGTGCAGTGATTTCCATTAAGGTAAACCAGTTTAACACCTATGTGGAAGTCGGTGTTGCCCCCAAGGTTAATACAACCGCCACTGCACTGCCTACCCAGCAGGATACCAGTTTTTCCACTGCCCCCCAGACCTTTTCCCAGGGAACCCTCATCGAATAATGGATTTGAAAAATAAAAATATCCTGCTGGGCGTCACCGGCGGGATAGCTGTTTATAAAAGCGTTGAATTGCTCCGGCTATTGAAGAAGGCCGGAGCCAACGTGGATGTGGTCATGACCGAGTCCGCCCAAAAGTTTGTGGGCAAGGCCACCTTTGAGGTGTTGTCTGAAAAACCGGTCCTCACCGATCTTTGGAACGATGCAGAAGGCGGTGTGGCCCACATCGAAATGGCATCCCGGGCCCATGCCGCGGTCATTGCCCCGGCCACGGCCAATACCATTGCCAAGCTGGCCCATGCCATGGCCGATGATGCCCTGTCCACCACCCTGACCGCAGTGACTGCACCCATCATGGTCTGCCCGTCCATGAACACCGACATGTACCAGAATATTCGGGTTCAACGGAATTTGGATATCCTGGAGGAAGACGGGGTTCATATCCTGGATCCGGATTCAGGTGCCCTGGCGTGTAAAACCGTCGGAGCAGGGCGGTTGCCCGAACCCTGGTTTATCTTTGACCGCATCCAAGCCCTGTTAACCCCAAAGGATTTCAAGGGGAAAAAAATATTGATTTCCGCAGGCCCCACCCGTGAAGCCATCGATCCGGTTCGCTATGTCAGCAACCATTCCTCTGGGAAAATGGGGTATGCCGTGGCCCGGGCCGCGGAAAACAGAGGGGCGGA
>JAKSBM010000976.1 GCA_022361135.1 Desulfobacterales bacterium
CCGCAACAAGTTTTTCTTTACAAGATCGTCAAATTATAGGATTTGGGACCTGTGATTTTTTGGTAGCGGGGAAAGGATTTGAACCAATGACCTTCGGGTTATGAGCCCGACGAGCTACCAGACTGCTCCACCCCGCAACAACGAGACGTAATATAGGCGAAAGACCGGCGAAGGTCAAGCCTTTATATTATTTTTTTGTTAATCCGGCGAAAAACGCCGTTATTCTAATCGTATAGGGCGGATTTTAATTCGTCCACCGATGCGGTGGCCGTTCCCACCTTGCCCACGACGATGCCGGCGGCGGCATTGGCCACTGCGGCAGCATCCTTGAAATCGGCGCCTGCGGCCAGCCCCAATCCCAAAAGCGAGATGACGGTGTCCCCTGCCCCGGAAACATCAAAGACCTGGCGGGCCCGGGAGGCGATGGTGTGGGTGATCTTCCCATTTTCAAAGAGAACCATGCCGTCCTTGCCGCAGGTGATGATGAGCTTCTCCAGCTTGGCCTGGTCGGTGATGATCTTCCCGGCTTCCTCAAGTTCTTCCCGGGTATCGATGGCCATGTTGGCAGCCTGGGAGGCTTCCTTTTTATTAGGGGTCATGAGGGTGACGCCGCTGTACTTGTTAAACCGCCTGGCCTTGGGGTCTGCCAGAACGGGGATGTTCTTCCCCCGGGTCAGATCGACCACACCGGCCACCAGTTCCGGGGTCACCAGCCCCTTATCATAGTCGGAGATGATCACCAGATTCACCTGGTTGATTTCCCCTTTGATCAGGGTGAGGATCTTTTCCAGGGTGGGGGCGCAGATCTCCTGTTTGATTTCCTTGTCAATGCGGACCACCTGCTGGTTGGAGGCGATGACCCGGGTCTTCCGGGTGGTGGGCCGGTCGGCCTCCCGGATAATGCCCTGGGCCGTGACGCCGAGCTCCGCCAGTTTGGAGAGGATGATATCCCCGCCCTTTCCGGTGCCTGCGGTGCCCACGGCCATGACGGAAGCGCCCATGGAAATCAGGTTGTTGATGACGTTGCCAGCCCCACCCAGGGTGGAGCTTTCACGTTTTACGGCCACCACGGGCACGGGGGCTTCCGGGGAGATGCGGTCCACATCCCCCCAGAGGTATTCGTCGATCATCAGGTCCCCGATGACCAGGGCCCTGATGGTTTTAAATTGGTCGATGTTGAATCCCATTAATTTAGCAAAGACTCCAGCATGGTTTTCAATTCCGAGTATTCCCGGACAATGGGGACATCGGGGAAATCCGTTGTCACCGATTCCGGGGGACGGAAGAAGAACCCTTTATTGGCGGACTGGATCATTCCGATATCATTGTAGGAATCTCCAAATCCGATCACGTTGTAATTCATGGCCTTGAACGCATCCACGGCTTCTTTTTTCTGATTGTTGATGCGCAGGTTGTATTGGGTGATGCGGCCGGTCTCGTCAATGGTAAGATTATGACAGAGCAGTGCCGGATATCCCAGCTTTTTCATCAGGGGCTTGGCAAATTCCTCAAAGGTGTCGGAAAGGATGACGATCTGGGTTTTCTCCCGGATCCAGTCCAGCATTTCCTTTGCCCCTTCCAGGGGTTCCAGGGTGGCAATGACCTCCTGGATGTCCTGGATTTTTAGGTTGTGCTCATCCAGGATGGAAAGGCGCTTCTGCATGAGGACATCATAATCACTGATGTCCCGGGTGGTGAGCTTGAGTTCTTCGATTCCGGTCTTTTCCGCCACATTGATCCAAATTTCAGGCAGGAAAACTCCTTCAAGGTCTGCAACAACGATATTCATGAGATATTTCCACTTAATCCGATTATTAGGTTAGGTATAGACATTCCTTGACCGATTCCCTATGCCGCTTCGGGGTCCTCATCCTCAATGCGAATCACCACGGGATCACCCACCACGGAATCGGTGGTCTTGATCTGGCCCAGGGCCTTTTGGACCCACTCTTCCTTGGCCGTGTGGGTGATCATGACCACGGGCACCTTGCCGTTGGTCTTGCGGCCCTTCTGTTCAACGGACTGGATGCTGATGCCGTTGTCCCCCAGGATACCGGAGATCTTGGACAATACACCGGGATGATCCTGGGCTTCGAAACGCAGATAGTAACGGGTCACCAATTCGGACATGGGCAGGATGGGCAGCTTCCGGGTCTTGTCGCTGGGACAGCCCAGCATGGGGATGCGGCCGTTGATGCCGGCCACCATGTTCCGGGCGATGTCGGCAATGTCCGAGAGCACGGCCGAGGCCGTGGGCAGCATGCCGGCGCCGTGGCCGTAGAGCATGGTTTTCTCGGTGGCATCGGCATCGATGACGATGGCGTTCATGGAATGCTCCACATGGGAGAGGGGATTGGTCTCCGGGATCATGGTGGGATGGACCCGGGCTTCCACGTGGTCTCCGTGGATCTTGCCGATGGCCAGAAGCTTGATGCAATATCCAAAGGAACGGGCAAATTCAATGTCCACGGGTGTGATATTGCGAATGCCTTCCACGTGGACGTCGTCCAGGTTGATTTCCATGCCGTGGGACAAAGCGTTGAGGATGGAAAGCTTGTGGGCGGTGTCAAAGCCGTCGATGTCCAGGGAGGGTTCAGCTTCGGCAAAGCCCAGATCCTGGGCGTCCTTGAGGGCCACGTCAAACTCGGAGCCGTCCCGGCTGATCTTGGTCAGGATATAATTGCAGGTTCCGTTGAGGATGCCGTACATGGAGCGGATTTCATTGGCCACCAGGGACTCCCGCAGGGACTTAATGATGGGCATGCAACCGCCGCAGCTGGCTTCGAAGGCCAAATCCACGCTGTTGGCCTGTGCCAGTTCAACCAGGTCGTTGCCCTGGTCGGCCAGAAGCGCCTTGTTGGCTGTGACCACATGTTTTCCCGAGGCCAGCGCCTTGACGATGACTTCACGGGCGATGGTCTGACCGCCGATGAGCTCCACAACGATATCGATTTCCGGGTCATTGACCACCTCCATGGCGTCGGAAACCAACGCCACATCTCCCAGGTCAATGCCCCGGTCGGTGGTGGTATCAATATCAGCAATGCTTTTCAGGTTTAAGCAAGCACCGATTCGCCTCTCAAGCAATTGTGTTTTCCGGATCAGAAGCGAGGCCACGCCGGTACCGACGACGCCGAATCCCAGGATCCCGATATTGATTGTTTTCATCTATTCCTCATTCTTAAAAATTAAAGCAAAGATTAAAATATATACTGATACAGTATCTAGTTTCCCATGTCAAAAAGCTTTTGACTTTTAGGGTGACTATGTTTATCATTGCAGGGTTTTAAAGACCGACTATACCCAAACAAGGTGACAATATGAACGACTCCCTGACTTACGCAGATTCCGGTGTTGACATTGATAAAGCCAACAGGCTGGTTGACCGAATCAAATCCATTGCCAAATCCACACCCAGAACCGGTGTTATGGGCGAAATAGGCGGTTTCGGCGGCCTTTTCTCACTGAACCTGTCCAACATTTCCAACCCGGTTTTGGTGAGCTCCACCGACGGCGTAGGGACAAAACTTAAAATCGCCTTCCAGATGGACAAGCACGATACCATCGGCATTGATCTGGTGGCCATGTGTGTGAACGATATCATCGTCCAGGGCGCCAAGCCCCTGTTCTTCCTGGATTATATGGCCATGGGTAGCCTGAACCACGATGTGGCAGAAGACATCGTGGCCGGTATCGCCAAGGGCTGCACCCAGGCCGGATGCGCCCTCATCGGCGGCGAAACCGCTGAAATGCCCGGCCTTTACCAGGACGGCGAATACGATCTCTCCGGTTTTTCCGTGGGTATTGTGGACAACGACAAGATCATTGACGGCTCCTACATCCGTCCGGGTCACAAGCTCATCGGCATCGCCTCTTCCGGGGTTCATTCCAATGGGTTCTCCCTGGTCCGCAAGGTCTTTTTCGACAAGTGTAAATACGATGTAACCACCCACATCCCCGAACTGGGATGCACCCTGGGTGAAGAACTGCTCAAACCCACCGTTATTTACGTCAACACCATTTTGAGCCTGCTGCGCGACCTGCCCGTCCACGGTCTGGTCCACATCACCGGCGGCGGTATTGACGAAAACATCATCCGCGTCATCCCCGATGCCTGCAAAGCCATTGTTCACAGAGACTCCTGGGAAGTTCCCACGGTGTTCAAGCTCCTCCAGTCCATGGGTAACATCCCCGAGGTGGAAATGCAGAGAACCTTTAACAATGGTGTGGGCATGGTTGTTGTGGTTCCGGACAATGCAGCCGACGATGTTATGGATCGTCTGGGTGCCATGGATGTAAACGCCTGGATCATCGGCGGCATCGAAGCCCGGGATAACAACGAAGCCCAGACCCAGTGGGTCTAATCCCCAAGCATTACATATGATGAATATTCTCGGGATTGAATCGTCCTGCGACGAAACCGCGGCAGCGGTGGTTGCGGACGGAAAACGTATCCTGTCTTCTGTGGTGGCCTCCCAGGTGGAGGTCCACCACAAATATGGTGGTGTGGTGCCGGAGCTGGCCTCCCGCATGCACACCGAAGCCATCCATCCCGTGGTGGACCAGGCCCTGTCCGAAGCCGGCCTGACCCTGGATCAGATTGACGGCATTGCCGCCACCCGGGGTCCGGGACTGGTGGGCGCCCTCCTGGTGGGCTTTACCTTTGCCAAGTCCTTGGCCTGGGCCAGGAAACTGCCCCTGGCCGGGGTCAATCATCTGGAAGCCCACATCTATTCCCTGCTCCTATCCGATCCGGCACCGGAGTTCCCCTTCATCGCCCTGGTGGTGTCCGGGGGACATACCAACGTCTACCATGTCACGGGCGAAAACGCCTTTGAACTCATGGGACAGACCCGGGACGATGCGGCCGGCGAAGCCTTTGACAAGGTGGCCAAGATGATGGGGCTGGGATATCCCGGCGGCCCCCTGGTGGAAAAAATCGCCAAGGGACAGGATCCCTCCCTGATCAAATTCCCCAGGACCCTTCTGGACAAGGAGAAATTCGATTTCAGCTTCAGCGGCCTCAAATCCGCCGTGGCCCGTCACCTCCACCAGAATCCCCCGGAGAACGATGGGGACAGAGCCCAGGTGGCGGCCTCCTTCCAGGCTGCGGTCATTGACGTACTCTGCACCAAGTTGATCAATGCGGCCAAGGCGAAGAAGGCCCTTCGCATCGGCATCAGCGGCGGGGTCTCCGCCAACCAAACCTTTGCCCAGGCCCTTACCCAACGGGGTAAAAAACAGGGCATTGAAGTCTTTGCCCCCCCCATTTCACTTTGCGGGGACAATGCGGCCATGGTGGCGGCCCGGGGATATACCATGATCCGGGACAAGAACCTCTGCGGCATTGACGAAGATGTCTTTTCACGGGGACGGAAGTAGATTTACCGGATCTGAATCCGTTAATAAAAATTAAAAAGGGGATCGGCGGCAACCGATCCCCTTTTTTTATTCATTTCTTCTTTATTCTACGCTAATTTTCCCATCCCAAATATCGGGTTTTCACATCCAACAAGCGATCCAGGCAGGTCTGGCCCTGTTCCCGGATGTCCTCCTTTTCCTCCATGGCATCCACCATGTAACCAAAGGCGGTTTCCATGTCCGGGCCGGTGTGGCAGATGAGGGTCAGGTCGATGTCCGCAGACAGGATCTGATCCACGCAGGTGGCCATGTCGTGGGAAATGGCCTTCATGTCCAGATCGTCGGTGAGGGTCAAGCCGCTGTATCCCAATTTACCCCGGAGCAGGTCCTTGGCAATGGCCGGGGAAAGGCTGGCCTGCCATTCTGAATCCAACTGGGGAAAGAAAATATGGGAGAGCATGACCCCGGTCACCCCCTTGTCCATGGCCCGTTTAAAGGGGACCATGTCCGCTGCTTCCAGCCCCGCCAGATCCATGTCCAGGGTGGGGAGGGTGAAATGGGAATCCAAAACGGTGCGGCCAATGCCTGGAAAATGCTTGGCAACGGCCATAATCCCTTCGTTTTGGAGGCTTTCGATCACTTGGCATCCCAGTTCAGCCACCTGGACTTCATCCCCGGGAAATGCCCGCTTCTTCATGATGGACTCACCGTCCCAGGCAATGTCCAGGACCGGGGCCAGGTTCATGTTGATGCCGCAGGCGGCTAGTTCCCGGGCCGTGATCCGGGCAAAGCGCTCGGCATGATCCAGGGTTCTGATGTGATCATTCCCGGGGAATTCGGTGAAATCCGGCCCTCGCAGCCGGGCCACGGTTCCCCCCTCCTGGTCCACGGCAATGAACAGGGGGGGCAGGCCCTGGGAGGCGGCCAGTTCCTGGGCCTCCCGGCAAAGGGTTTCCACCTGTTTTTGATCCTGGATATTTGGCCGAAAGAGGATGATCCCCCCGGCCCTGAACTCACAGATTACCCGTTCAAGGGTTTCATTCATCCCGGTGCCGTCAAATCCCAGCATCAATCGCTGGCCGGCCATGAACTCCGAATATGGGATATGGGAATGGGTCACACGTACGTCCTTTTTGCTTCTTTACTTTGGCTCCCGGGGATTACTCTCCCAGGGCTTGTTTTGCTTTTTTCAATGCTTCGGTCACCCGGCAGGAAAGATCCCCGGCTTCCTTGAGATATTTGGCCACCTCTTCCAGGTCGCCCTGGCCGGCTTTTTCGGCCCATGACAAAAAATTATCCTTGTGGCTTTCATTGTGATCCACCCAATGGGCAAAGAGGGTGGAAAGCTTTTCTTCCAGGCTCATGGGGCTTTCTTCATGGTGGTGATGTCCATGGGAGTGATCGTGGTCATGGTGATGGTGGTGGTGATGGTCGTGGCTCATAGGTGTACTCCCTCAAAATATTGTTCCAGGGTAATGGATTCCGGCGTAAATTGTGAGGCCGGCTTCCAACGACTAAAGGCACTGACTTCTATGCCGTTGTAAATGATGGAGACCGGCCGGTCGGCCGACACCACCACTACAATGATCTTACGATTATCTGCGGAAAAACGCAGGGCGGAATTATACCGGGCCCCCCGGGCCATGTTTTCCCATTTTATGATCTTGCCGTCCAAAAGGCAGCCAAAGCCCACCATGCGGGAATCGGTGGTGAGATGGACGGCCCCGTCGATTTTCAAAAGGGCCCGGGCCAATTCAAGGTTCTGGGTCTCCAACAGACTGAGGGCCGGCTCGAGAACATGGCCGGAAAGGCGGATGGGATCGGCATTGAGATCCAGGACCAGGGTACAGCCGTGGCGGGCCATGCCGGCGCTGTGGACCAGATGGTTCACCACCTGGAAAAGGATGGTGGAATCCTCATCACCGATTTCCAGGTCCAGAAGGAGTTCTTCCAACTCCACCATCTTGGCCTCCCGGGTGGTGGAATGGTAGCTGCCGTCAAAGAAGGAGGCCACCCGGTTGTCCCCGATGTTCAAAAATCCGTATTCCCCCCGGAAATCCGCCACCACGGCATAATCCGGCAAGGGCCCGTCGGTGATGCCGATGATGGTGTTGCCGTCGGAAACCAGTTTGCGATTGGATTCCTCCACGGCCACCAAAAGCTTGCGGGTGTGTTTGATGTTGGAAACCAAGGGCCGCTCGTGGCGTTGGATCTTGGTGATGAATTCAATGTCGTCAATGGTGTGGGGATCGGTGAAGAACAGGACCCCCCTGGCCCAATGCCCCTCTTCCTTGGCCTTGGAAATTTCCAGGATATGGTTGAGCACGGCGGAAATGTGGACCTGGCTGTCAAAGCCCAGACTCTGCTCCCGTTCGTCCACGATGTAGTCGGACAGGGCCTGGAGGGCATAATTCTTAAGCACATATTCCGAAGAATTGATGGCGGCCCGGGGCATGTTGTAATCGTGGATAAGCAAGGTGGCCGCCTGCTCCAGCCACCGCTCCGTGGGGTGGATGGAACACATGTCCGGATGGTGCTCGGCAAACCACATCTGGTAGAAAAATTCATTGGAAGAACAGCCGTAGGAAATCAAACCGGAAAGGGCCAGATTATTTTCCGGCACCAGGCAACCCCGGGGCTGGAGGGAAATATCCTTGTGGATCCGGTTCCGCCAGTCTCCGTTATTGCTCTGGAACAATTCCCGAATCTTGGACTCATGGCCCCGGAGCAGGTCCTGGGGATCCAGGATGCGCACCGGCGAATCGGGTTGTCCGGCATAGATCAGGGCCACCCGGGTGGGTTTGGAAAATTTGGACAGGCCCTCGGTGACGCCATTCATAATGTTGGCAACAGATAATTTTTGGTAGACGGCCTGGTTCATTTCCTGGTAATTTTCCCCATAAATCTGCTTTTTTTCCTTCCATTCCATTGTCTATTGTCAAATGGAACAGGGATTGTTATTGAAACAAAAAAAACTAATGGAGGCAATACAAATATGAGAAAATTTTTTACTGGTGTTCTTATCCTGGCAGCCCTGCTCCAGGCAGTACCGGCCCTTTGTGAAACCCGTTCTGCCTATGTATCTGATTTGCTGATCCTAACCTTTCGGGAAGGTCCGGGAACCCAGTACAAAGTTCTGAAGTCCCTGCCCAGCAACACCCCCCTCACCGTAATTGAAGAGGGAGAAAAATACACCAAGGTGGAATTGGAATCCGGCCAGCAGGGTTGGGTAAACAAGCAATTCATCATGTTCACCCCCCCCAAAGCCTTGCAAATCAAGGCATTGGAAAAGGATAAGCAGGCATTGGAAGGGCAGATCACGGCCCTCCAGAAAAAGCTGAATACCATGGGCAAAGAAATCTCCAGCGACCAGGCGGAAAAGATGGAAACGGCACAGAACCTGAGCAATGAACTGGAACAGGTTCGCAAGCAGAACATTGAGCTGACCGACCAATTGGCCCAGGCCAGAAAGCGCTACACCACCCTGGTATCCCAATCCGGGAACCTGCAGAAAATCATGGATGAAAACAATTTGCTCAAGGGTGAAAATGATCGCATTACCCAGGAAATTAATGTCCTGAAAAAGGAAAACTCCAGCCTCTTCAGAACGGCCATGATCAAATGGGCCCTGGCCGGTGTGGGGGTACTTCTCCTGGGATGGATTCTGGGCCAGAGCGTGGCCACCAAACGAAGGGGCCGTGGATCACTTCTGGATTAAATCGCTTCTGGATCAACCCCGGCCTGACGGTGACATTCCCAATCGCCCCGGGAAGGGGATTTGGGAATGTCACCAAAGAATCAATTCAAAATTTTATCTAGTCAAAAAATGCAGCATGGAGAGCCTGGATCGTACGGTCCAGGCTTTTTTTGTCCACCAGGAAGTAGAGGGCCGCATCCGAGGTGCCAAAGGAAATCATCTCAATGTTCACATCCACCTGGGACACTGCGGAAAAACACTTGGCGGCGATGCCCCGGTATTCATGGAGGCCGTCCCCCACAATGGAGACCAGGGCATCCTGGTTTCTGGAGGAAAGGTCGCAAAAGGGCGTTGGATCAATGCTGCGCAGGGCATCCTGGGCCTTATCCAGATCATCCCGCCCCAGAAGGAGGCTGATGCAGGTCTGGGAGGTGACCACGGACTTGATGTTGATCCGGCGCTGGCCCAATGCATTGGTGATCTGGGAGAGCACCCCGGGCCGAGCCCCCACACCGGGTCCATGGACCTTGAGAACCGAGACATCGGTGGTGTAGGAAACGCTTTTGATCACCCCGTCGGCGGCAACGGCTTCCCGGGTGATGAGGCTGCCGGCCCCGTCGGGGTTAAAGGTATTTTTAATGGCAATGTCAATGCCGGCGCTTTTCACCGGCTCCACGGTTCTGGGGTGGAGGATGCCGGCGCCGGTGTAGGCCAGCTCGGCTGCCTCTTCATAGGTGAGGCTGGGGATGAGCTTGCAATGGGGGATATTGTCCGGATCCGCGGTCATGAAACCTTCGGTGTCCTTCCAAATTTCCAGGACCGTTGCCGATGCGGCCGCAGCCACCACGGCGGCTGAATAATCGGAGCCGCCCCGCCCAAAGGTGGTCACTTCACCCTTTTCGCAAATCCCGTAGAATCCGGGAATGAAAAGGACGGTGTTGGGGGTCATTTTTTTCTGGAGAAAGCCGTTGAGGTTTTCGCAGGTGATGCCCAGACGGGCACTGGCATCCATGAATTTACCATCGGTGATAATTCCGATTTCTTCGGGCAGTCCGGCAAGTGAATCAATCCCCCGGGACTGGACAGCAGCCACCAGAATCATGGCGGAAATCCGCTCACCGAACGAGGCCACCATGTCCTGCATCCGCGGTGTGGCTTCCCGGGTGAAGGCAATACCATAATAATAGCGCTCCAGGCGTTGGAAAACCGGATCCAGCTCCGCCGTCACACGGTCCCGATCGCCGGATTCACCGATGAGATCGCCGATGATGGCCCCATGGTGATCCCTGAGGTGGGCCATGGTCTTTCCAACGGAGGATTCGTCCTCCAGGGCCCGATCGATCCCCTGGAGCAGCATGTTCGTAACCCCATAGAAGGCCGAGACCACAAAGATGTCCCCCTGCCCCCTGTGGGCAATCAATTCCAAAATATCCCGTGCCGCGTCACTGTTTTTCAAACAGCCGCCGCCAATCTTGATTACTTTCATGGCGATGCGTATTAACACGAACTAAAAGAGTTTTCAAGAAATTACATCCCCATCCCAAGTGGAGATAATCCCATGTTTTCGAATCTAATTTTTAATTAAAAACATTGTTTACTTTTTTTCTTTTTTACTTGACAGGGCATTGGCTTTCCCTTTATCAAGACCTCATCCTTTAATCCCAATCCCGAAAGGAGATGCCGTTGTCTGACCAAAGCACGTATTCGAAAAACATCTGGTTGAATTCCTATGAGCAAACTGTTCAGAAATCCATTGATTTCAAGGACACCCTGGTTTCGCAATACCTGGAAAATTCGGTCAAAAAATTTCCCGACCAAGCCGCCCTGATTTTCCAGGGATATACAGTGACGTATAAAGAATTAAACGACATGGTGGGGAAATTTGCCGCTGCCTTGAAAGATCATGGCGTCAGAAAGGGAGACAGCGTCGCCATTCTGCTGCCCAATACCATCCCCTGCGTTGTGGCATACTATGCCATCCTTCGCATCGGCGGTGTTGTGGTATTCAACAATCCCCTATACTCGGACCGGGAACTGGAACACCAGTTCAACGATTCCAATTCAAAATTTCTCATTACCCTGGATCTTCTGGCCAAGCGCATGGTGGCCCTGCGCGAAAAAACCCAGATCAAGACCATTGTATATTCCTCCATCGGGGACTTCCTCCCCTTTGTGAAGCGACTGCTCTTCCCCCTGGTGGCCAAGAAAAAAGGGTTGGCCGCATCGGTGACCCCGGCTGCAGACCTCTACAGCTTTAAGGACATCATGGCCAAGTACAGCCCCGACCACAGCCAGGCCGATGTGAAAATGGAGGATGTCGCCATGTACCAGTACACCGGCGGCACCACAGGGGTGTCCAAGGGAGTCATGCTGACCCAGCGTAACATCTCCTACCAGATCCAACAGATCGAAGCCTGGTTCCCGGAATTCAAATCCGGCCAGGAAATCATGCTGGGCGCCCTGCCCTTTTTCCATGTCTTTGGCATGTCCACCTCCATGAACTTTGCCATCCGCATGGGATGGGCCAATGTCCTGGTCCCCAAACCCCAGCCCGAACCCCTGTTGGAATCCATTTCCAAATTCAAACCCACATTTGCCCCCCTGGTGCCCACCATGTACATCGGCATGCTGGACCATCCGGACATTGCCCACAGCGATCTGACCTCCATCAAGGGTTGCTTTTCCGGATCTGCACCCTTGCCCGTGGATGTGATCAATAATTTTGAGGAAAAAACCGGCGCCATCATTTCCGAAGGCTTCGGCCTCACCGAATCCACTCCGGTGACCCATGTGAATCCCTTCCGGGGCAAACGCAAGGTGGGCAGCATTGGTGTTCCCCTGCCCGACACCATTTGTAAAATCGTTGATATCGACGATAACACCAAGGAAATGCCCATTGGTGAAGCCGGCGAATTGTTAATCAAGGGGCCCCAGATCATGAAGGGCTACCTCAACCGCCCCGAAGAAACCGAAAAAACCATTACCCCGGACGGCTTCCTCTGCACCGGTGACGTGGCCCGCATGGACGAAGAAGGTTACTTTTACATTGTGGACCGGATCAAGGACATGATCATCTCCGGTGGGTACAATGTCTATCCCCGTGACATCGACGAAGTCCTGTTTGAACATCCCAAGGTTCTGGAAGGCTGCTGCATCGGCATTCCCCACCCCAAACGGGGGGAAGCGGTCAAGGCATTTGTCGTCCTCAAGGAAGGCCAGGAAATGACCGAGCAGGAAGTCATCGACTATTGCGGCACCAAACTGGCCAAATATAAGTTACCCGTGGCCGTTGAGTTCAAGACCGAACTGCCCAAATCCAATGTGGGCAAAATCCTGAGAAAGGATTTAAGGGTCCAGGAAGAAGCCAAATAACGACCCCGTGTAAAACCGATTCAAAGGACCGGGTGGCCAAGCCACCCGGTCCTTCTTTTTTCAGGGATGCCTTAAAGTTTCTTGATCAAATCCCCCAATCATAATATTCTATATCCTTCAGAATGTTCAATCGATCCAAACTGTGGCCGCCGAATAAAAAGCAGCCCAAATCTTAGGAGCCAGAATAATGAGTCACCAAAGCATTCAGCAGGAGATGATCTTTCGGGATCAGAAGTTTACCATTTTTAATCTTTTGGGCCTGGAGACCCAGGGCATCCCTTCGGTACAATCTCTTCCCTTTGCAGCACGCGTTCTCATTGAAAACCTGGCCCGAAACATGGACGATAAAACCGTGGTCTGGGACGATGTCCTCAAGGCCTGTGAATTCTACCAGTCCCGGGAAAGCCGGGATCAATTGATCCCCTTTTATCCGGGACGGGTTCTCATGCAGGATTTCACCGGCGTTCCCGCGGTGGTGGATTTTGCCTCCATGCGGGATGCCGTGGCCAAGGCCGGCCTGGACCCCAGAAAAATCAACCCCCTGGTTCCCGTGGATCTGGTCATTGACCACAGTATCCAGGTGGACCATTTCCGTGAAAAAAACGCCTTCTTCCTCAATGCCCAGAAGGAATACCAGCGCAACCGGGAACGGTACAAATTGCTAAAATGGGCACAGAAAAGCTTTGACAACTTCCGGGTGGTGCCCCCGGAATCGGGCATCTGCCACCAGGTCAACCTTGAATATCTGGCCACGGTGGTGGCCACCCGGGAAAATGAAGGGGAAACCCTGGCCTTTCCCGACACCCTGGTGGGAACAGACTCCCACACCACCATGATCAACGCCCTGGGCGTTCTGGGTTGGGGGGTCGGCGGAATAGAAGCCGAAGCCGTCATGCTGGGCCAGCCCTA
>JAKSBM010000085.1 GCA_022361135.1 Desulfobacterales bacterium
CTGAAAAGCTCGACAAAGAATAATCCCCCCCACAGCCAGCATGAGACTTCCCAGCCGGGCCCAGCGCCCGGCTGTTTTCGTTGGTGCTCCGCCGCCCCCTTCCCCCCATTATTTTCACCATTTTTTCCCGGACACACGCCCCATATCCCGGAACAATTTCCACAACTCAAATTAAAACAACATTTTTGTAACTTATAATTTTTCCAAAAATACATTTTTGTAATCAATTTTGGATTTTGGCTGCCGATTGCAGCCTTTAAAAACCGCCCATCTTCCCAACCCCTTGATTTTCAAGTATCGGCACACCAATTGCACTAATGTTTCCCAGGAACAAAAACCCGAACCCCAACCCAAGGAATGGGACTTTAAATGGAAAGCCTGGAAGCAAAAACCCTCATATCGGCAAAGGAAGAACTGGTGGCCCGGTATCTCCGGGGAGAAGAAAGGGATTTTCTCACCGCCATGACCACCCTGCTGGACGAGTATTTTTTCAGTGTCTATGAAAAAAGCATCACCGCCAGGAAAATGGTCATGTCCGGCAGCCCCTTTGCCCTCATTGCCCTGGGGGGATACGGCCGCAAGGAACAATGCATCCATTCGGACATTGATCTCCTCCTCCTCTTTGAGGATACCATTCCCCCGGAGGTGGAATCCTTTGTCCAGGAGCTTCTCTATCCCCTGTGGGACCTGCGCTTTGAGGTGGGGTATGCCGTTCGCAGCATTGACGAATGTCTGGAAATGTCCTTTGAACGCTTCGACATCCTCACCACGGTTCTCGATGCCCGGTTCATCTGCGGCGCCTCCCTGATTTATTCGGCGTTCACGGAAAAATTCCGCCACGCCCTCTGCGGAGAACGACTGAAACAGGCCCTGACCTATCTTTTTGAACACGGCACAAAACGGCTGGCCGATTACGGGGATTCCACCTACCTGGTGGCCCCGGATCTCAAATCCGGATTCGGCGGCCTGCGGGATTACCACACCCTGCTCTGGTACGCCAAAATCAAATCCCACATCAAAACCCGACGGGACCTTGAATACTACGGATTTCTTTCCCATTTCGAATATAAGACCCTGGCAAACTCCCTGGCCTATATCTGGGATGCCCGGAACCGGCTCCACCACATCACCGGCCGGAAATGCGACACCCTTCACTTTGAATACCAGCCCGAAGTGGCCGACCTCATGGGATACAAATCCGACTCGGAAATGGATGTCTCCCACGTGGAAGCCTTCCTGGGAAAACTCCACGCCCGCATGGAATTCCTCAAACAGATCAACCAGATCACCTTTGAAGACATTTTATCCAGCGGCCGGATCAAAAGCGAAGCCCTGCCCCCGGTGCGCACCAGCCGGGTGGCCGGACTTAAAATAGAAAAAAAACGGCTCCACTTTGCCAACACCGTGGTAATTCTACAAAAGCCGGAACTGCTCCTGCAGATCTTTCTGGAAAGCGGCCGCACCCGGGTCCCCCTCTCCGTGGAAGCCCGGCGGGTGGTTTCAGAATTCCGCCACCTGGTGGATGGGGAAACCCGGCGCAACCCCGACCATATTAAAATGTTCAAACGGATCCTGGCCCTTTCCTTCTGGGAGTTCAACGTCCTCAACGTCATGCTCTCCACCGGAATTCTGGAGCAGTTCATTCCGGAATTCTCCGCCATCAAGGACAAGATCCAGTACAGCCACTACCACCTCTTCCCCGTGGACAAGCACAGCATCCGATGCGTCCAGATCCTCAACAGCTTCCGCACCGTTGGAGAAGGGCATTTCACCGCCCTCTACGCCAACGTGTTTAAGGAAGTTCGGAACAAAAACCTGTTACTGGTGGTGGGATTGCTCCACGACATCGGCAAATCCGACCCGGCCCGGGAGCACTCCAGAACCGGAGCCGCCCTGGCCCGTCCCATCCTGGAACGATTGGGCTTTGGCAAACGGGATGTGGCCGACGCCGCCTTCCTCATTGAAAACCATCTCCTTTTGGCCAAGACCGCCACCCGGAGGGATATTTCCGACGAAGAAACCGCCATTTATACGGCCCGGAAGGTGGAAAAAATCAGGCTCCTGCGCATGCTCTTCCTCCTCACCGTGGCCGATTCCCAGGCCACCGGTCCCAAGGCATGGAACGATTGGACCGAAAGCCTGGGCAAGGACCTCTTCCTCAAAACCCTGAACACCCTCAAGGGCGGGGAACTGGCCACAAAAAAGACACAGAGACTCATTGATCAGAAGAAAGCGGATGTGGTAAGCTTGGCAAAAGCATCCGGTACAGCCAAGATCGCCCTCTCACACCTGGACACCATGGGGCAACGATACCTTCTCAATGTTTCCGCCCCCCGCATCCTCGATCACCTCAGGCTCCACCAGAATCTGGGCAAAAAAAGTTTCATCTGGCAGATATCCCGCCAGGAAGATACGGACATGCGGACCATCACGGTCTGCGGCAGGGAGCAACCCGGTCTTTACTCCAAAATCGCAGGTGTTCTCTTCATGAACCAGATTGATGTGGCCGCGTCCCAGGCATTTCCCATGGGGAACCAGCATGTGCTGGACATCTTCAAGGTCAGCCCCCCCAGGGATCGGATATTTGAAGCGGAAAAATGGGAAAAAATAGAGGCAGACATGGTCCGCGCCCTGGAGGACGACCATTTCCTGGACCGGGCCCGGCAGAAAATCCCAGCCAGCCTCCCCCTGGAATCCGGAAACCGGCCCGCCCCCAGCCAGGTGCGCATCGACAATGAGACCTCCAGCTTTTTCACCATCATCGAGGTCTTAACCTATGACTACTCCGGACTGCTTTTCACCATCACCGACACCCTCTACCGCAACGGCCTCAATGTCAATGTGGCCATGGTAGGGACCAAGGTGGACCAGGTCATTGACACCTTTTACGTCCGGGATGTGGCCCATGACCAAAAAATTGAATCCGAAGATCAACTCAACCAGATCAAACACGCCATCATCAGCCGGCTTCCACGCGTAGCTGCAAAAGGAGGTAAGGAATGAAAAAAATCGAAGCCATCATCAAGCCCTTTAAACTGGATGATGTAAAAGAAGCCCTCAGCGAAATCGGGATCTACGGCATGACCGTCACCGAAGTCAACGGATACGGTCGCCAAAAAGGCCACAAGGAAATCTATCGCGGGGCAGAGTATGTGGTGGACTTTGTCCCCAAAATCAAGGTGGAAATCGTGGTCAGCGACGACCGCGCAGAAGAAACAATAGAAATGGTTAGAAATGCTGCCAATACCGGCAAAATCGGAGACGGCAAAATTTTTGTACTGCCGGTGGAACAGGCCATTCGGGTCCGGACCGGAGAAACAGGCACCGATGCCCTTTAAATTTTCAAGAACCATTTTTTTAACAGAAGAAAAGAAAGGAAATGACAATGACCCCCTCAGACGTAATCGCAATGGCCAAGGAAAACGATATCAAAGTCGTGGATATCCGTTACACCGACTTCATCGGAACCTGGCAGCACTTTTCCGTGCCCATCAGCGAATTCACCGAGTCCGCATTTGAAGACGGATTCGGATTTGACGGCTCCTCCATGCGGGCCTGGCAGAACATCGACAACAGCGACATGCTGGTTGTCCCGGACCCGGCCACCGCTAAAATCGATCCCTTTTTCAAGCACCCCACCATGGTCCTCATCGGCAACGTCCAGGATCCCATCACCGGTGCCGCATACTCCAGGGACCCCCGGGCCATTGCCAAAAAAGTGGAACAATACCTGAAGAGCACCGGCCTCGGCGACACCATTTTTGTGGGACCCGAGCCCGAATTCTTCATCTTCAACAACATCCGCTACAACTCCGAGCCCAATTCCTCCTTCTATGAAATCGATTCACCGGAAGCCCATTGGAACACCGGCATGGATGAAATGCCCAACCTGGGTTACAAAATCCGTCCCAAGGAAGGCTACTTCCCCCTGCCCCCCACCGACCAGTACCAGGACATGAGATCGGAAATGATGCTCACCCTGGAAGAAATGGGCATTGAAATGGAGTGCCAGCACCACGAAGTGGCCACGGCCGGCCAGTCCGAAATCGACCTGCGCTTTGACACCCTGTTGAAAATGGGTGACAAACTGGCCTGGTTCAAATATGTCCTAAAAAACGTGGCCGCCAAGTACAACCACACCGTCACCTTCATGCCCAAACCCCTGTACGGGGACAACGGCACCGGCATGCACACCCACATGAGCTTCTGGAAGGACGGCAATCCCCTCTTTGCGGGAAACAAATATGCCGGTCTCTCCCAGGATGCCCTCTACGCCATCGGCGGCATCATGAAGCATTGCAAGGCCCTGTGCGCCATCACCAACCCCACCACCAACTCCTACAAGAGACTGGTACCCGGGTTTGAAGCCCCCATCAACCTGGCCTATTCCAGCCGGAACCGCTCCGCTGCCATCCGTCTGCCCATGTACTCCAACTCTCCCAAGGCCAAACGCATTGAGTTCCGGACCCCGGACCCCAGCTGCAACGGTTACATGGCATTTGCCGCCATCGCCATGGCCATGATCGACGGTATCCAGAACAAAATGGATCCCGGCGATCCCATGGACAAGAACATCTATGACCTGCCCCCGGAGGAACTGGCCAACATGGAATCGGCCCCGGAATCCCTCCAGGAAGCCCTGGAAGCCCTGCGGGATGACCATGACTTCCTCCTCAAGGGAGACGTCTTCACCAAGGATGTCATCGATTATTGGATCGATTACAAGATGGAAAAAGAAGTAAAACCGGTGATCAGCCGGCCCCATCCCCACGAATTCTACCTGTATTACGACATCTAATCCGGCCCCGAGCCTTTAGATGGACCGTCCCAGGACCCTGCCCCCCCACCCGGGGAGGCAGGGCCCTTTTAATTTCCCCTCCCCACGGCCCCGCCCATTTTTTTAATGCAATCGAAAAAAAAATAAGTTATAAGAAAAACTGGTCATATAACCCATCCCCCAAAAACATACGCCAAGGGAGCCGAGAACTTAGACATGCTAACCCCCCCGCGCACCTGGACAACCACCCTCTGTATTGCGGTTGCTTTCTCCTTTTTTGTCCATATTCCTTCGGTTTGGTCCGCAGCACCACCGGCCAAGGGTCACGAATTTGAGAAACTTTCCCAGCGATTAATCCAGGACGGCTTCAGCCCGGATAAAATCCACACCCTCTATGCCAAGGAAGGTGTGGCATTTACCCCCTCCGGCGTCAGCCTCTTCTTTGTCCATTCCGAATCCAGCCTGGATTATGACCAGTTCCTGTCCAAAAAATCCATTTCCAAGGCCCGGGCCTACATGGAAAAACACGGGGAAACCCTGGAGCTGGCCCAGAAGATATCCGGCGTGGATAAAACCGTAATCACCGCCATCCTACTGGTTGAAACCCGCCTGGGCTCCTACCTGGGAAGACGTACCGTCATCAATACCCTTTCCACCATGGCCGCCCTATCCGATACCAAACTCCGGGATAGAATCTGGGATTCCATCCCGGCAAAAAAGAAAACCAAATGGGAAACCTTTCTTAAAAAGGTAGAAAAGCGGAGCAAGTGGGGCTATGAAGAACTCAAGGCCCTGATCAAATTCACCGACCGAGAAAACATAGCCCCGGAAGCCATCAAAGGCTCCTATGCCGGAGCCATGGGCATTCCCCAGTTCATGCCGTCCAACGCCCTGCGCCTGGCCCGGGATGGAAACCAGGACGGCAAAGTGGACCTCTTTTCCCATGCCGACGCCATTTTCTCCGTGGCCAATTTCCTCAAACACCACGGCTGGAAGCCCGGTATCAACCGCCAGCGCCAGCATGAAGTCCTCTTCCGCTACAACCACAGCAACTACTACGTGGATACCCTGCTGAAGATTTCCGACACCCTGAAATAAAGAAAGATACGAATATGGATCAGATCGTACTCCTGGTACTCGGCATTGCCGCCCTTTCCCTGGCCCTGACCATGCTGGCCATGGTGGACCTCATCAAACGGGATTTTCCCTCCATCAAAACCAAATTCCTCTGGCATTTTGTGGCCCTGGTTCCCCTGGTGGGCTGGCTGATTTATTTCATATTCGGCCGGAAGCAGGGAACAAAGAAAGAATTTTAGCCCCGGCCCATTGACAACCCATGCCATAGCGTATAGATATACCAAGTTAACGTGGTCCCATCGTCTAGCGGTTAGGACGCTGGCCTCTCACGCCGGAAACCGGGGTTCGATTCCCCGTGGGATCACCACATAGGATATCAAGGCTTTCAACAATCTGTTGAAAGCCTTTTTTGTTTTTTAAGCCCTTTAAAAACGCCCCGTTTCCACCCCCGTAAAAAATGCTTCAGCCCCAATTGCCCCGCCCCACTGCCCGGTAAAAAACCATGCATTGATCCTTGGATCAGAATCAGCCATGGGCCCAAGGCTCTTATTTCACAATTATTTCACACATTCTTCACGCCGGTTTCATGGCGGCCCGGCTATATTCCCATTCAAACCTTGAAAAGGAATATGCCATGGACAAGAAACGTCTCTTCTTAAACAAAAAAATACTCACACCGGCGGGATGTCTGATTATCATTGCCTGCGGGATCATTGGAATGACCCAGCTTTCCTCGGCCGCCAAGCACAAGGCTCCCCCCAAACCCAGCCCCCGGAAGCTCCATGTGGAAACCATTCCCGCAGAGACACGCCCCATTACCCTCACCGCCATGGCCTATGGCCAGGCAGAACCGGTAACCACGGTGGCCCTCAGCCCCCAGGTCTCCGGGGAAATCACCCAAATCCATCCGGCCCTGGATGCCGGCGGCCAGGTGGAAAAGGACGCGCTTCTCTTTGAGGTGGATCCCACCGACTATGCCCTTGCCCTGGAAAAGGCCCGGATCCAGGTGGCATTGGAAGAAAGCCAGGTCAGCCAACTCCAGATTTCCATGGCCCGGGATAAGGAGCGGCTGCCCGTGATCCAGCAGAACACCAAGCTGGCCCGCCGGGAATACCTTCGGCTGAAGGCCCTGTACGAAAAAAGCCAGGTGGGTACCCTCACGGCCGTGGAATCGGCGGAAAATGCCTATAATACCCTGATGGATGCGGAGAAAACATTGGAGAAGACCATCGCACTCTATCCCCTTGAAATCGCAGAAGCCCGGGCCGGATTGGCCGATGCCAGGGCCGACGAAAAAACCGCCCGCACCAACCTGACCCGCTGCCGGGTCAAGGCCCCTTTTTCAGGGAGAATCAAGGCCGCAGACATGGAGTTGGGAACCTATGTCAGCCCGGGGAGCACCAGCGTGACCCTGGCCGATGACCGGGAGCTGGAAATCCAGATTCCCCTAAGCGATGCCGAAGCCTTTGAGACCCTCTCTTTTTCCACCAATGGCCAGGGGCGGTTTTCGGATCTGAATCGCCTGGATTGCCATGTGAGCCCTGTGATGGACACCCCGGGGAATCCCCGACCGGCCCGGGTGGACCGAGTGGTGAAATACGACGCCGACTCCCGGACCCTTTACCTGGCCGTCCGGGTCCGGGTGGCCGCCGGAACCGAGGGACAGATTCCCTTGATGGACGGCATGTTCTGCCGGGTGGAATTGGCGGGAAAAACCATTGCCAACGCCGTCCAAATCCCGGCCAAGGCCCTGAACACGGACAACACCGTTTACCTGGCCCGGAACCAGCGCATCAAAACCCTGGCCGTGAACCGAGTACAGGAGCGGAACAACCGGATTTTCATCACCGGTGATTTCCAGCCCGGAGACCGCATCGTCACATCGGCCCCGGCCAATGTCCTTGAAAACACCCCCGTGGAAATGGCGGCCACCCTCCCCGTTGGGACAAAGGGGGCCCAGTCATGAAATCAATGATCGTAAAATTTGCAGGAAACCATGTGTTTGCCAACATCCTCATGGTCACCCTGCTCATGGCCGGCATCCTGGCCGGAATGGCCATGAACCGGGAGGACATGCCCTCCTTGACCCTGGATACCATCAGCATATCGGTGAGCTATCCCGGAGCAGACCCGGCCGAGGTGGAGGAGGGAATCACCCGGAAGGTGGAAGAAGCCATCGACGGATTGGAAGGGATTGATGAATACAGTTCGGCCTCGGCCGAAGGCAGCTCGACCACCACCATCCAAGTCATGGACGGGTATGATGTGGACCGCCTCCTGGACCGGGTGCGCAACGAGGTGGACAGCATCAACAGTTTCCCAAGCGAGGCGGAAACCCCCTCCATCACCCGTCCGGAAATCCAACGCCCGGTCATGGGTCTGGCCCTGGTTTCCGATATGCCCGAGGCCCGGCTCAAGGAATGGGCCGATGATGTGAAAAAACAAATCCAGCTCCTGCCGGGGATCAGCCAGGTGCTGACCTCGGGAACCCGTTCCTATGAAATTTCCGTGGAAATCTCCCAGGCCAATCTTTTAAAATACAACCTCACCATGGAGCAGGTGGCCCAATCCATTAGCCAGGCCAATCTCAACAGCCCCGGGGGCAGCATGAAAACCCAGGACCGGGAAATCCGCCTGCGCACCCTGGGCCGGAAATACACGGGCCTGGAATTGGAAAAAATCAAAATCATCCAGGGCCTGGAAGGCCAGACCCTCTATCTCAAAGATGTGGCAACCATCAAGGATGGCTTCACCGAAACCCCCATTTCCATCCGGGCCAATGGGTCTCCCGCCATCCTCTTGAATGTCATGGCCGGGGAATCCGATGCCATCCGCATCGCCGACACCCTCACCGCATTTCAAAGGGAATTCAACGATGGGCTTCCCCAGGGATCCCAGCTCATCATCCTGTCCGACAATACCCAGAGCATCCGTGCCAACTTGGAAATGCTCACCTCCAATGCCGTCATGGGGCTGATTCTGGTCTTCCTCCTCCTCTGGCTTTTCATGGACCCCAAAATCTCCTTCTGGGCGGGCATGGGTATCCCCATTTCCCTCATGGGGGGACTGGCCATTGTCTACTTCTGCGGCGTCACCCTGAATAAGGTGACCCTCTTCGGATTGATCATGGTCCTGGGCATTGTGGCCGACGACGCCATTGTGGTGGGGGAATCCATTTTTGTTCACAGAAAAAACGGGGCCGGCAGGATGGAGGCCGTGGTCAAGGGACTTTCGGAAGTGGCCCTGCCCGTCATTGCTGCAGTGCTCACCACCATTGTGGCCTTCCTCCCCCTCTACCATATCAACGGGGTCATGGGTAAATTCATCGTGGCCCTGCCCACGGCGGTCATTGCCTGCCTGCTCATCTCCCTGGTGGAATGTTTAATCATGCTCCCGGCCCACCTCTCCACCCTCAAGGACGGGGATGAAAAAGCCAAACCCAAAAATCGGATCACCCGGGCCCTGGATAAACTCCACACGACCACCGTGGCCGCCATGGAAAAGGGGGGGGAAAAGATCTACCAACCCCTGTTAAAAAAATGCATCCGTCACCGCTACATATTCCTCAGCGGCTGCATTGCCGTTCTTCTCCTCAGCACCGGTCTGGTCACCGGGGGATTTGTGAAATTCGACGTATTCCCCCCCCAGGCCTCCAACATCATGACCGCCACCATCCGTTTTCCCGAAGGCACCCCCTTTACTGTAACCCAAGGGGCCGTGGCCCGGGTGGAAGCCGCTGCCCGCAAGGCGGCAACCCAATTGTCACCGGATGGGGATATCATCGTCAACAGCCTGGCCACCACCGGCCAAAAGGCGGGGGGCCAGGAAGGGGGCCAGAAAACCGCCCTCTCCCACGTGGGCGGGGTCCGGATTACCCTGGTGAGCCCGGGGGAAAGCGGAGTGGACACCAATGCCCTCCTCTTTGCATGGGAACGGGCCACAGGTACCATCTCCGGCGTCCAGAGCCTGGATTTTTCATCGGCCAACGGCGGACCGGACGGTTCCCCCGTGGAGATCGCCCTCCAGGGCAATCACATGGACCAGCTCCTGGGGGCGGCCGATGAAATCCAGGCCGCCCTCAAGGGCATTGACGGCGTCTCCCAGGTCCAATCGGACAATGTCCCGGGGAAAACCGAATTCCGCTTCAGCCTCAAGGAAGAGGCCGGATACCTGGGCATCACCCTTTCCGACCTGGCCGATCAGATTTACAACGCCTATTACGGTGCCGAAGCCCTGACCCTCCTGCGGGGCAACGACGAAGTGGAGATCAATGTCCGCCTCACCCAGGCGGAGCGAGAAAACCTGGCCGCCCTGGGTGAATTCAAAATCACCACATCCTCCGGTGCAAAGGTTCCCCTTTCCAGCGTGGCCCGGGTGGAAACCGGGCCGGGATACGCCACCATCAACCGGAAAAACGGATTTCGCCAAATCAAGGTATCGGCCAAGGTGGACACGGCAAAAATCGTGGCCGGGGAAGTCACCTCCCGGCTCCAGGCCGAAGAATTCCCCGGATTATTATCCCGCTACCCCGATGTCAAAATTTCCCTGGAAGGGGATGCCAAGCGCCAGGCAGAGTCCTTTGGAAGCCTGGGAATATGGATCCCCATTTCCGTCATGGGCATGTTCATCATCATTGCCACCATGTTCCGATCCTATATCCAGCCCCTGCTCATCCTGACGACCATTCCCTTTGGCCTGGTGGGTGCCGTCATCGGTCACCTGATCATGGGAAAAATGCTCTCCCTTTTGTCGGTATTCGGCATGGTGGCCCTCACCGGCGTGGTGGTCAACGACGCCATTGTCCTCATTGAACGCATCAACATGAACCTGGAGGAGGGCATGGAGTTTTTCCCGGCCCTCTACCAGGGATGCGCCCGGCGGTTCCGTGCGGTGATGCTCACCTCCATTTCCACCATTGGCGGGCTCATCCCCCTGATCATCGAAACCAATCAATATGCCCAACAGCTCATCCCCATGGGGATTTCCCTGGCATTCGGCGTGGCCTTTGCCACCCTGCTCACCCTTCTGCTCCTGCCCTGTCTTTTCACCATGGTCAGTGATCTGCGCAGCCTGGTGGGCCGGATTCTCCGGAAGCCTGCCAAGGCTCGCCACCAGCTGGAACCGGCATTTAAACGCAACCGAAACAATCAACCCATCCATAGGAGTTCCCATGCCACGGACACCCTTTAATCACGCCACACCCCGGAGCCGGGCAGCCACCGCGCCCTTGACACCCCATATCCGGTTGGCCATGGCAATCACTCTTGCCCTGTGCCTGTTCCTGATTCCCATCCGGGCCCAGGCCCAGGACATCCAACTGACCCTGGACCGGGCCAAGGCCATTGCCCTGGAAAACTCCCCCACCCTGGCCTCGGCCATGGAACGGGTCAACCAGGCCCGGGAGGAAATCAGCCAGGCCCGTTCGGCCTATCTGCCCACCCTGTCGGCCAAGGGGGGATATAATTACACCGAGGCCATACTGGATACCAGTGCAGATGAAACCAAGCACACAGCCCAGCTCACCCTGACCCAGACCCTATTTGACGGGTTCAATCGGAAATACGCCACCCTCTCTGCCAAATATGGAAAACAGGCCAATCAAGCGGCCCTGGACGATGCCCGCCGTCTCCTTTCCTGGTCCGTGGCCCAGGCCTGGGTCAATGTCCAACTGGCCCGGGAAAACATTCGCATTGCCCAATCCGACATGGCATTCAACCAGAAACAACAGGAGGAGGCCGCCATCAAGCAGGAGGCCGGCACCGGTTCCCTCAGCGACCGATTGAACTTTGAAACCAAGGTCATCTCCGCCCGGACCAATGTAGTCAACTACCAACAGGACCTTTTGGAAGCCCGCATCGGCCTGGCCGCCCTCATGGGCTACGGAACCGCCCAACTTCCCCGGGGCATGACCATTGCCGGCCTGGACAGCGGCGGCCATGGGAGGGAGGCCACGTTGCCGGACCTGGAAACCCTGGCCGACCAACGGCCGGACATCCGCAAGGCCGGCCTGGCCGTGGACCAGGCCCAAGCCGCCGTGGGCGTGGCTAAATCCGATTTCTACCCCACCCTCTCCCTCACCGGGGGATACGGCACCAGCATGGGCTCCAACCTGTTGGACGACGATACCATGGGTGCCTCACTGGGCTTTGCGGTGACCATTGATCTCTTTGACGGAGGAAACCGCCGATCCAAGGTCCGCCAGGCCCGATCGGACCAGCGGGAATTGGAAAAGGATTTAAAATCCGCCCGGATCACCGCCCTGTCCGAACTCCGGACTGCACTGGCCGACATCTCCACGGCCCGGGAGCAACTCAAACTCCAGGAAAAAAACACAAATCTGGTGGAAAAAACACGGAACCTGGTGGACAAGGAATACCAGGCCGGTCAGGTTTCCCTGGTTCGCCTCAACGAAGCCCAGAACAATCTGGTCACGGCCCGGGGTAACCTGGCCAATGCCCGAACCAACCTGGTCCTTGCCCTGGAGGCATTTGACTATTATAGTGGGACAAACATCCCATAACCCAAGAAGGAAGAACAATGAGTCCCCATATCCGCCTCCTCATTGTGGAAGACAACATCGCCATCGTGGAAAACATCACCGATTTTTTCGAACCCAAGGGCTTTATCCTGGATTTTGCCCAGGACGGCATCGGCGGCCTCCACCTGGCATTGACCCAGACCTACGACGTCATTGTCCTGGATCTCATGCTCCCGGGCATGGACGGATTGACCCTGTGTAAAAAGCTGCGACAGGAAGCCGGACGCCACACCCCGGTCCTCATGCTCACGGCCAAGGATACCCTGGAGGACAAGCTGCTGGGCTTTGATTCCGGCGCCGACGACTATTTGGTCAAACCCTTTGCACTCAGTGAATTGGAAGCCCGTGTCAAGGCATTGTCCATGAGAAGACACCCCCGGGAATCCATCCTCAAGGTGGGGGAACTCCGCCTGAACCCAGACAGCCTGGAGGTGACCCGAAGGGGCAAGCCCGTCACCCTGAACAACACCTGCATCACCCTGCTCAAGGAACTCATGGAAGCCCATCCCATGGTGGTGAAGAAATCGGATCTGGAATTTGCCCTTTGGGGGGACAGCCCTCCGGGCAGTGATGCCCTGCGATCCCACCTCTACACCCTGAGGCAAAAAATCGATAAGCCCTTTGACACCCCCATGATCGAAACCGTCCACGGCATCGGCATCCGGCTCAAGGATTGAAACCATGAAATTTTACCACAGCATCCGTTTCCGCATTGTGGTGGGCTTCCTCCTTTTCGGCGCCTTGCTCATCATCCTCAACTCGGCCATTACCATGACCGTGGCCAGCCGGGGCATCGGCCGGATGATCACCAATCTCATGGCCAGCGAGGTGGCCTCCTTTCTCACCAAGTATGAAACAAATAAAAACACCCCCCTGCCCAATTCCAGATTCATCCGCATTTACAAGGGCATTGAAAATGTCCCGGAAAAACGACGGGAACAGGTCCGGCAACTCCCCCCGGGCATCTATGATCTCAGGGGCCTGGACGGGAGTAAGCACAAACCCTTCCACCTGGCCGTCATCGAGGTGCCGGACAGTAATACCCGATATTATATGGCCTTCCTGGGGCGCCAATTTTTCAGGGAAAACTCCGCCCTGGGCCCCAAGGATATTCTCCTCATCTCCCTGGCCATGCTTTTCATTCCCGGAATCATCCTGGGGGTCCTCTTCAGCCGGACTTTTTTCGCTCCGGTGAAACGTCTCATGGATCAAATCCAGGAACTCCAGCCGGAGAATATTCCAGCCCAGTTTACCCATGATTCAGCCGCCAATGAAATCGGACAGCTCTCCCGTACCCTCCAAAACACCATGGGACGAATCAAATCCTTTATCCAGCGGGAAAAACAATTCACCCGGGATGCCAGCCATGAGCTGCGAACCCCCTTGACCATCATCAAAGGGGCCGTGGAAATCATGGGACAACAGCCCGAAACAAAAACCAACCCCATGCTGGGAAAGCCCCTGGCCCGCATTGATCAGTCCATAAAAGACATGGAGGGACTGGTGGAAACCTTCCTCTGGCTGGCCCGGGAGGGGGAGGTCACCGACGAGTCCACCCCCGTGGAACCCATGGTGCGCAAGGCGATCAAGGACAACCGCCACCTCATCCGGGACAAGGATATCTGCGTCACAGTCAAGGCCACGGCCCCGAAAACCGTCCAGGTCAAAGAAGAGATCCTTTATGTGGCCATATCCAACTTGGTTCGAAATGCCTTCCAATATACCAGCAGGGGAGAGGTGACCCTGGAGATCACCAATGAATTTTTGGAGGTTTCAGACACGGGATCGGGCATTGAATCGACCCAACTCCACACCGTGACCCAAACCCATGTCAAGGGCGAAAACAGCCATGGATTCGGCCTGGGGCTGAGCATTGTCCAACGGTTCTGCACCCGGTTCGGCTGGGAACTGAACATTGAAAGCCGCACCGGACGGGGCACCCGGGTCAGGCTCCTCTGGGATGAAACCCGGACAAAGGAAAAAGGCCGGGGGTAATCCCCCGGTTCCCATTTCGCCCCTCCACCCTCCCCACGGGTGAACAGCAATCACCCCGGGCTCCCCAATCCCCAAAAGACAGACCGGTCCAATGTCCCACCCGGGATTGACAGGCCTGAACCCATGGATTAAAACCGGGAACAAACCATTTTCTTTCCAAAAGGAGCCCCATGAAAACATTGTTCAAATTCACCGGTTATCTGGTTTCGGTTGCCATCGTCCTTGGCCTTCTGGCCATGGGGGGCGGATACACCTACCTCAAACGAATCCTCCCCCGGATTGAAGGCACGCACACGGCCCCCGGCATTACCCAGCCCGTGGACATTGTCCGGGATCAATGGGGGGTTCCCCACATTGCCGCCCAAAACGGCCCCGATGCCTATTTTGCCCTGGGATTCACCATTGCCCAGGACCGCCTTTTCCAGATGGAACTCCAACGCCGCCTGGCCCGGGGGGAATTGGCGGAAATCCTGGGACCGGATCTGGTTAAGGTGGACAAAATGTTCCGCACCCTGCTCCTCCGCCACCGGGGGGAGGAATACCTGGCCCGGGCCCAAGAAATCCATCCCCAGGCCCTGGCCTTTCTGGATGCGTTTCTCAAGGGGGTGAACCACTTCATTGCCACCCAGCCCCTGCCCGTGGAATTCAAACTATTGGGTGTCCACCCCCGCCCCTTCACCCGGTTGGACACCATGTCCCTGGTGGGCTATGTGGCCTACTCCTTTGCCGACGGTTTGAAACGGGACTCCCTTTACACCATCCTCTCCGAAGCCCTGACCCCGGAGGATCTGGCCATGGTTTTCCCGGATTATATGCTGGAAAACCCGGTCACCATCATGGAACCCCGGCCCATTGAACCGGCAACGGCAGAGGCGGCTTTGAATCCGACCCGGCAATCCGGCCTAGCCTTCCAGGGCCTGGCCCTGGGCCTGGACAAGGCAGCCACGGCGGCCGAAGCCATCATGCCCCCCATCCTGGGCAGCAACTCCTGGACCCTGGCCCCTTCCCGGACGGTTTCGGGCAATGCCATCCTGGCCAACGATCCCCACATCGGCATTGCCAACCCCGGGGTCTGGTACGAGGTTCAACTCTCCTACCCAGGCTATGAAAACTATGGATACCACCTGCCCCTGCTCCCCTTTCCCATGCTGGCCCACAACCGCCACCGTGCCTGGGGAC
>JAKSBM010000801.1 GCA_022361135.1 Desulfobacterales bacterium
ACTACCTGAAAAAAACCAACCGTCCCAAGACCGCGGATTTTGTGGAGGCCTATGCCAAGGCCACCGGCTTCTTCAACACCCATGAAGAGGAACCGGTCTTTTCCAAACTGGTTGAAGTGGACCTGGGCGCCATTGATACCTCCGTGGCCGGTCCCTCCAGACCCCAGGACCGAATTCCCCTGGGCCGGGTCAAGGAAGAGACCAGCCGGATATTCGACTTCAAATCCAACGCCCCCACCGTGGCCCCGGAAACTAAAACTGGAAAGGATGACCCCGAACTCACCGACGGCAGTGTGGTCATTGCCGCCATCACCTCCTGCACCAACACCTCCAACCCCTATATCATGATCGGTGCCGGGCTGGTGGCCAAGAATGCTGCAGAGAAGGGGTTAACCGTGCCCTGGTATGTGAAAACCTCCCTGTCCCCGGGATCCCGGGTGGTCCTGGATTACCTCACGGAATCCGGCCTCATGGACTCCTTTGAAAAGCTGGGAGGCAACAACACCGGCTTTGGTTGCATGACCTGCATCGGCAACTCCGGCCCCCTGGATCCCTACATTGAAAAAGCCATCAAGGAACATGACCTGGATGTCATGTCCGTTCTCTCGGGCAACCGGAACTTTGAGGCCCGGATCCACCAGCAGGTCAAGGGCAACTTCCTCATGTCCCCCATCCTGGTGGTGATCTATGCCCTGGCCGGACGTGTGGACATCGACCTGGAAAAGGACCCCCTGGGTCACGATGCCCAGGGCAATCCCGTCTTCATGAAGGATATCTGGCCGGACACCGACACCATCAACCAATTTGTTGAAACCCATGTCCACCAGCGTTTTTTCCAGGACCAATATGCCCAGATCTTCAAGGGGGATAAACTCTGGCAGGAGCTGGAGGTCAACGAAAGCACCACATTTGAATTTGACGCCGACTCCACCTATATCCGCAACCCACCCTATTTTGAAGGGTTCTCACCCGATGCCGGTGAGATCAAAGATATCCAGGATGCCCGTCCCCTGCTGGTCCTGGGAGATTCGGTCACCACGGACCACATTTCCCCGGCCGGGGCCATCCCCGAAGAATATCCCGCTGGCCAATACCTGGTGGAAAACGGAATACAGCCCTGGGATTTCAACTCCTACGGCAGCCGCAGGGGCAACCACGAGGTCATGATGCGGGGCACCTTTGCCA
Organism: Desulfobacterales bacterium; assembly: GCA_022361135.1. Next base: position 1,186 of record JAKSBM010000801.1, read on the forward strand.
ATATCCGCATTAAAAACACCCTGGTGGATGAAACCGGGGGCCTGACCTTGAAATTTCCTGAAAAGACACAATCCTATGTATTTAATGTTGCCGATGCCTATGCCAAAGACAGGACCGATTTGGTGGTATTCGGCGGCAAGGAATACGGCACCGGCTCCTCCCGGGACTGGGCAGCCAAGGGCACCTGTCTTCTGGGGGTCAAGGCCGTGATTGCCGAATCCTTTGAACGGATCCACCGGTCCAACCTGGTGGGCATGGGGGTACTCCCCCTGACCTTCCTACCCGGGGAAAATGCAGCCTCCCTGGGCATCACCGGTGAGGAAACCTTCACCATTGATGACCTGGACCGGATCAGTCCCAACAAGCACATTCCCGTAACCATGAAAAAGGACGGGACTGAAACCCGTTTTAACGTGGTGGTCAAATTGAACACGGATATTGAGACCGAATACATCCGAAACAAGGGTATTTTACACTATGTTCTCAGACAGATGATTCAGTCATAACCTCCGCCTCCCCTTCGGGTCAAAACACTGGCCCGAAGGGGGCTTACACCCTGCATCCCCCGACACTTCCCACCCTGAAAATCCAGCCCGACCACCCTATTTTTTTACTAACAATAAATAATTTTTACATAATGAAAATTATTCATTTACCTACACCCATTTTGTGTTATGGTCCTTATGCTGTTTTTTGTGTATTTGTGTGTGGATTTTAATTATAGGGAATAGTTTGAATCATGGAAATTAATCATTACGAGTTTGAGTACGGCGAATTTGGAGACACTGTAGGCGTTACCGTAAACCTCCGCGGTTTTGATATTCTCCGGTTCAACAACATCAGTAAAGGCACTGCCTTCACCGTTGAAGAACGCGCTCAACTCAAGCTGAACGGTTTTCTCCCCCCCCGGGTTAAGACCCTTGACGAACAAGTTCAAAGTAGTTTGAAGGTCGTTGAAGAAAAATCCAGCGACATTGAAAGATTTATCTACCTGAGAAGTCTCTATGACAGAAATGTGGTCCTGGCCCATGCCGTCATCGCCAGTGATGTGACCAAGTTCCTGCCCATTATCTATACCCCCACCGTGGGTCTGGCCTGCCAGCTCTACTCGTCCCAGTTCAGACGGGCCAATGGCATCCACCTCTACCCCGGCAACATCGATGATGCCGAAGCCATCCTGAGAAATTATGTGGACCAGGACATCCGCGTGGCCGTTGTCACCGACAACCAGGGTATCCTGGGCATCGGCGACCAGGGTGCCGGCGGTATCCCCATCTGCATGGGCAAACTCATGCTCTACACCCAGGGTGCCGGTATTGCCCCCTGGCATTGCCTGCCCATCTCCCTGGACGTGGGAACCGACAACCAGGAACTCCTGGATGCCCCCGATTACCTGGGATGGCGTGAAAAACGTCCCACCGGCGAGGCATATGACGCCTTCATCGAAAAATTTGTCACCGCCTTTAAAAAGGTTTTCCCCCACGCCCTCTGCCAGTGGGAAGACTTTTCCAAGCAGACCGCCTTCAACGTCCGGGATAAGTACCTCCAGGAAGTGATTTCCTTTAACGACGACATCCAGGGCACCGGCTCCATCGCCTTGGCCGGCATCATTGCCGCCATGAAGGTGAAAAAAGAAAAAATGACCGATCAGGTTTACCTGGTCCACGGCGCCGGCGCCGGCGGCATCGGCATTGCCGAACAGATCATGACCGAACTGGTTGAACAGGGCATGGAAGAAGCCGAAGCCGTTCGTAGAATCTTTACCCTGGATTCCCGGGGCGTGGTCACCTCTGACCGGGATCTGGAACCCTATAAGATGAAGTTTGCCAAGGATCCCCAGGATCTGACATGGCTGAAATCCGCCGAAGACAACACCCTGATCAATGTGGTTAAACATGAAAAGGTCACCGTCCTCATCGGCACCTCGGGCCAGCCCGGCTGCTTTACCAAGGAAATCGTGGATGCCGTTGGCGAACACACCGACCGTCCCGTGATCCTACCCCTGAGTAACCCCACCACCAAAACCGAAGCCCTGCCCAAGGACGTCTACGAATGGACCGACGGCAAAGCCCTGGTGGCCACCGGCTCTCCCTTTGCTCCGGTGGAACACGGCGGCAAATCCTACCGCATCGGCCAGATGAACAACGCCTTTGTTTTCCCGGGCGTGGGTCTGGGCATTGTGGCCTCCGGTGCCACGGAAGTCCTTCCGGTGTTCTTCTCCGCAGCCGCCCATGCCGTGGCTGAATTTGTCAACGAAGAAGACATTGCCGACGGCATCCTCTGCCCGCCCCTGGACACCTTGAAAGCGGTTTCCATTGAAGTGGCCAAACGTGTGGGCGCCGAAGCCATTAAGGCCGGTGTCACCCAGAATGACTGCCCCTTCTCCAAGTTCGATCACAAAAATGATCCCGAACGTCTGAACACCTTGATTGATAAAATGATCTGGACCCCTGACTACCTCTAGTGGTATCAGACATAGATTCACCCTTCCGGAGCCGGCCTTTTTTTTAAGGGCCGGCTTCGGCTGTTTTTGGACCTTTGACGAAATACCATGTATAAGAACAGCTATACATTTTGATTCATCCCATTAGAATTAAAACCTAAAAGTTGCAAGCGTTCTTTGGCCGGAGATAAAAGGCACCGGACATGCAGCTGTAGCCACCTACCGAAAATGTCCGGGAACGAAGTGGATTCGGCCCAAAAAAAACGCCCATAAGGGGAGGCAGTTAAGGATTTTGGCGTGTATAACTTTGATGAATTGTAGCTGGATGAATTTCACCATAACCCAT
>JAKSBM010000964.1 GCA_022361135.1 Desulfobacterales bacterium
GAAAAACAAAAAAGCCGATAAGATTAATCTTATCGGCTTTGATATCGAGTTGTGGTGGGCCATCAAGGGGTCGAACCTTGGACCTACTGATTAAGAGTCAGTTGCTCTGCCAATTGAGCTAATGGCCCGTCACTCACAAGAAAACAAAATGCCAGCTTGTGGGAAATATGTCAATGCTTTTTTTGGAAAAGGGGAAATCCATAAACCAGTTGCCGGTTAAATGGAGGTTTGATATATTCAGACGTTTGAAATGTTGAAACCCGATTTAATATATATTTAGAGGATATACAGATGGCAAATTCAAAGTCAAATGCGCTGTTTAATGAGGCTAAAGATCTGATCCCGGGTGGGGTGAATTCCCCGGTCCGGGCCTGTGGTTCTGTTGGTGGCGATCCTGTTTTCATTGAGAAGGGGGATAAGAGCCGGTTGTTTGATGTGGATGGGAACAGCTATCTGGATTACGTCCTTTCCTGGGGCCCCCTGATTTTGGGCCATAGACCCCCGGCGGTGATTGACGCCCTGGAAGGTGTCCTGGCCTCCGGTACCAGCTTTGGTGCGCCCACGGCCATGGAATCCGAACTGGCCAAGCTGGTGGTTGAAATGGTCCCCTCCGTGGACAAGGTCCGCATGGTCAACTCCGGCACCGAAGCCACCATGAGTGCGGTTCGTCTGGCCCGTGGTTTCACCGGACGTGATATCATTATCAAGTTTGACGGCTGCTACCACGGCCATGCCGACACCCTGCTGGTTGCGGCGGGCTCCGGCATTGCGACCCTGGGAATTCCGGGCAGCCCGGGTGTGCCCGAGCCTGTGATTAAGAATACCCTTTCTTTGACCTACAACGACATTGAAGGGTTCAAGGAAGTCATGGCCCAGAAGGGCGACCAGGTGGCCTGCGTCATCCTGGAACCCGTGGCCGGCAACATGGGCATGGTAAAACCGGTGGACGGTTTCCTGGAAGCCCTGAGGGCAGAAACGGAAAAGCATGGTGCCCTGTTGATTTTTGACGAAGTTATGACCGGTTTCCGCGTGGGCCGTGGCTCTGCCCAGGGCGTTCTTGGAATCACGCCGGACCTGTCCACCTTTTGTAAGGTCATTGGCGGTGGTCTGCCCGTTGGCGCCTACGGCGGCCGCAAGGATATCATGGATGAGATTGCGCCGGTGGGCTCTGTTTACCAGGCCGGCACCCTGTCCGGGAATCCCCTGGCCATGGCTGCGGGCATTGCCACACTGAACGCCATCAATTCCGATGAAGTCTATGCCGACCTGACTGCCAAAACCCAAAAACTCATGGCGGGTTTCCAGGCTGCGGCCGATGAAAATAATATTCCCTTCCAGTCGGGATGTCTGGGGTCCATGGCCGGTTTCTTTTTCACGGATCAGGATGTGCATAATTTTGACGATGCCAAAACCTGTGACCTGGATCGGTTTGCCAAGTTCTACCAGGGCATGCTGAAGCGGGGTATCTACATGGCGCCCTCCCAGTTCGAGGCCTGCTTCACCTCCACGGCCCACACCGATGAAGACATTGATGAAACCATAGCTGCGGCCAAGGCCGTGATGGCGGAATTATAATATATATGGATACAACCTCTCCCCTGAAAATCCACCTGGTGGCTGCCTGCGGTA
>JAKSBM010001012.1 GCA_022361135.1 Desulfobacterales bacterium
ATAATGCAACCTTAATGAATGTAAGAACGGTCCCAGCAACCCAAGTGCGAGGTTGATCGTGTGTCCAATGAGAATCGTGAACAGGCCCATGATAATCCATACCCCTCCTTTTGCGAACAGGTCGCCACCAAGCTGGTTCACAACGCTCGCCATGTACACGGAGGCTAATCCGACTGCCACAAGACGCGTGTAGCTCAAGATATGGCTGACAATCGTCGGCAACTCAAATAGTCCTTGAAGCTTTTGGAGTCGATCCTGGAATTGGAACAAAGCAGGGTCCGCTCCTGGTGGGCGTAGAAGGGGATATCCCCCTCCTTGGCAATGGCCTTTCCCGTTTCCGGATCCTGGTAGAGGAGGCGTTCCACCACCTCCTGGTTCTCCAGGGTCTTTTCCACGATCTCGGGCACATCCTCGGCTTTCACCGACAGATAGCAGATCTCTCCGGGATAGATGAGGACCACCGGCCCCCGCTCGCAGAATCCGGGGCAGCCCGTGCCCTTGGTATCCACATGGGCGGCCAGCCCCTTTTTATCCAGTTCGGCCCTAAAGGCTTCAATGACCTCACCGGCCCCGGAGGCGATGCAGCCGGCCCCGGCACAGATGGAGACGCAGGGCTTTTCCGGGTCCCGCTGGGCCAGCAGGGTTTGACGATATGTTTCCAATGCTTCAGGTGTTTTGAATGATTTACCCATGGTTCACCTTATTCAATTGGGGATTGGCCTGGATATTCCATGGCAATGTATTCCATGGTACTGGTTTCGGGGATGGTTCGGCGACTTCCCCTGGAATATCCAGATATATTTGACACGCTATTTATAGGATTTCAAAACATCCACGGTTTCACCGGGGGTCATGTTGCCGTGGGCCTTGCCGTCCACTTCCATAACCGGTCCCAGGGCGCAGCAGCCCAGGCAGTTCACGGTTTCCAGGCTGAATTTCATGTCCAGATCGGTTTCTCCGGGGTGGATGCCGGTGATGTCCTCCACCGTCTCCAGGACCCGTTTGGCCCCCCGGACATGGCAGGCCGTGCCCATGCAGATGTGGACCTTGTGCCGCCCCTTGGGCACCAGGGAAAAGGCCTTGTAAAAAGTGGCTATGTGCAGGATCTGGGTCAGGGGCACCTTGAGCCGCTGACTGATGCGCTCCAGGGCCTCCTTGGGCAGCCAATGGTGCTCAGCCTGAATCTCCAAAAGCAC
>JAKSBM010000086.1 GCA_022361135.1 Desulfobacterales bacterium
GCGGCTTCCTGGCCCGGGTTTTCCCCGTAGCGCAGCCCCTTCTGTACCCCGTCGATGACCCAGGAGACCTTTTCATAGAACAGGGTCTGACGATTGTCCCCGTCCACAAAGGAGATTTCCATATTGGGGGTAAAGGAATCATCCATGATGGTTTTGTACATTTGCTTGAGATCTTTGGCCATGGTTTATTCTCCTGTGTTGTAGCAGGCGGCGATTTCGGAGAAATCCCGGCCGGCCAGGTAATCGGAAATATTTCTATCGTAAACTGCGGTGTGCTCAAAGGCCTTACAGGACAATTCATACCGGTCCTTGAGGGTCAGGGCCCCGTTGTTGGCCTTGACCTGGTCCAGGATGCCGGCGTAGGAGGCCGGATCCACGACGGACGCGGTGCGGATGAAGTTTTTGGCCGAAGCCCGGACCATGGTGGGGCCGCCAATGTCGATGTTGCCCCGTGCATTTTCAGGGGTGCAGCCCTCTGCGGCGATGGTCTGGGAAAAGGGATAAAGATTCACGACCACCATGTCGATGGGCAGGGCGCCTGTCCGTTTCAGGTCCCCCTGGTGGGCCTCGTTGTAAGTTTCGGTGAGAATGCCCAGATAAATTTTGAAATCCAGGGTTTTGACCAGGCCGCCCTGGGTTTCGGGCTGACCGGTGTAATCGGATACCTGCTGGAGGCATCCGTCGGCCTTGTCCCCCAGGATCTCCTTGATTTTGGCGTAGGTCCCGCCCGTGGACAGGATTTTCAAATCGGGATTCACTTCCAGCATGCCCGGAATAAAGGTTTCCAGACCGGTTTTGTCCGACACGCTCACCAGCATGGTGTTGATGCGAACCTGGTCATCAATTTTCTCAACCACGTTTTTGCCCATGATTTTTCCTTTTCAAATGGATTAAGGGATTGTCATTACCCAAATTCAAGATGGTGTCATATGTATGACAGGTAGTGGGTGGACGTCAAGTTTCAAAGCGTAACACCGGCCTGGTCCAAAATGTCCTGAACCTGCCCCACCACGGGGATGAGGGCCTCCTGGTGGGCCGGTTCAACCATGAGTACGGGAATGGCCTCATTGGGGGCGAATTTCCCCTGAAAATTTTTCCCGTCCCCCAGGGAATTCCTCCGGGTGGGGTCCGGGTCCAGCCAGATATCCAAAAGGTCGGTGAGGTTGGCCGTCACCCCGCCCTTGTCCAATGCTTCAATGAACTGGATCAAGGTGTTGTTCAGGGTGAGGATCAAGGGCTCCATATCGGCATAGCCCTTTTCCGAGCAGGAATGGCCGGAAACCAGGCTCCGGCAGCCAAAGGGACGCAGGGAATAGATGGTACAGACATGGTTTTCCAACAGGGGACATTGGCCCCAATCCGGGTCATTCTCCTCTTCGGGGATGGGGTTTCCCTCCACACAGGAGCGGGCAAACCCATTCATGGACAGGGCCGGACGGTACCGGGGTTCCGAACCCTTTTCCAGCAGCCGGTCCCGGACACCCTGCATTTCAATGTCGGAAAGGCCCCGGCGGATATACTCCGCCTCCAGCCCGGTGAGGGTAACATTGCAGGTGCAGCATTGGGCGCATCCCCGGGCACAGGCCAGTTCCTTCATCCCCAAGTCGGCCAGGGCCCGGTCATGGAGTGCGTAGAGTTTTCCCAGAATTTCCAATTTTTCCTTCACATCGATTCCTTACACTTAAGATTCAAATCTTATTTTCCAATACCCCGGAAAGCCGGGGGCAATTCAATGTCGTAACATGCAACGGCTTGGATGTTAACCCGACCATGGCCATGATTCAGTGCATGGCAAACCGCCCGGTCGCCGTCGGACTTAAAAACAACCAACGGGGATAAACCGGCCCCCCGATTCGGGCGGGTAAAACAATGAAAAATCTTCCGGCATTGAGGTTCCCCCGCCCACCCGGTGCCGGGCGCCTTGGTCCGCCGTGGCAATCACGGCCGGATCCGCCATGGCATTCCATGCCGTCCCCGCTCCATGCCGTTACCCCGGGCAAATCCATTTACAGAAAGATCCATCCCCCATTGCAAACCCTGGGCACTAATACAAATCCACGGGATTTGCAATGGATAAAAATAGCTTGCACCTGCTCCAGGGGTGGGATAAAAATTTCTTTAACAGCGAGCATACGAACAAAGTCTATTTATACCATCACGGCCACCCCTTTGATGGGAAGACAACAAGCGCATCGACAACACCATAATTTCTAATTTTTCAACGATCCCAAAAGCCGGAGCCATTGGCTTTGAATCCAGTGGATTTCCCCCTTTGGACCATCGGGAACAAACCACCGTCCCCCATGGGGTTCAAGGATGCCGGATTCCATTTGGACCCCTGGAAAGAATGCCTTGTCCCCTTGCATCCGGGTCATTTGCATCCATGACATGATGAACCGGGTGGCGGACGGTTGGAAATAAAGCTAAAAAACGGGACCTTTCCCCGGATCAGGCTTTCAAAACCCATTATTTAGCGAGGATGGTGACATGAAAAACAAAGATCTGGAACCGGCCATGGCCGTTACCCTGGACGAAATTTTCACGGAACTTCCCCCCACCCCCCAATTCCAGGACGGCATTCGCCGAGCCCCCAAGCGGCCCATGCCCCTGAACCGCCACGAGGTCGTCCTGGCCTTGAAAAATGCCCTGCGCTACCTGCCGGAAAAATGGCATAAAAAAATGGCCCCGGAATTCCTGGATGAACTCCTCACCCACGGCCGGATATACGGCTATCGTTTCCGCCCCCAGGGTCGAATCTGGGGCAGACCCATTGACGGCTATCCGGGCAATTGCATTGAAGGTCGGGCCTTCCAGGTCATGATCGACAATAATCTGGACTTTCGCATCGCCCTCTACCCCTACGAACTGGTCACTTACGGAGAAACCGGCCAGGTCTGCCAGAACTGGATGCAATACCAACTCACCAAAGCCTACCTGGCCCGGCTCACCCCGGACCAAACCCTGGTCATGGAATCGGGCCATCCCCTGGGGCTGTTCAAATCCTCCCCCACGGCCCCCCGGGTCATCGTCACCAATGCCATGATGGTGGGACTTTTCGACGACCAGGAAAACTGGGAGCGGGCCATGTCCCTGGGGGTGGCCAACTACGGCCAAATGACCGCCGGCGGCTGGATGTACATCGGTCCCCAGGGCATTGTACACGGCACCTACGGCACCCTGCTCAATGCAGCCCGCATGGAGCTGGGAGTGACAGAAGACGGGGATCTCACGGGCAAGCTCTTTGTCACCTCGGGCCTGGGAGGCATGAGCGGAGCCCAGGGCAAAGCCGTGGAAATCGCCAACGGCGTGGGCATCATCGCCGAGGTGGATGAGTCCCGGATCCAAACCCGGCTGGACCAGGGATGGGTCAGCCAGGTCACCCTCACCCCGGAGGAGAGTTTTGAAGCCGCCCACAAGGCCATGGAAACCCAGCGCCCCCTGGCCGTTGCCTTCCACGGCAATGTGGTGGACCTCTTGGAATATGCAGTGGAAGAAAACATCCCCATTGATCTGCTTTCGGACCAGACCTCTTGCCACGTGGCCCACGGCGGCGGTTATTGTCCCCAGGGCCTTAGTTTCGACCAGCGCACGGCCATGCTCAAGGACGATCCCGCCACCTTTATCCGCATGGTGAACAAAACCCTGATCCGTCACTTTCACCTCATCCAGGAACTGGTGAACCGGGGCACCTATTTCTTTGATTACGGCAATGCCTTCATGCCCGCGGTCTTTGAGGCCGGCATCACCGAAATCTGCAAAAACGGGGAAAACACCCTGGACGGATTCATTTTTCCCTCCTATGTGGAGGACATCATGGGACCCATCATGTTTGATTACGGCTACGGCCCCTTCCGCTGGGTTTGCCTTTCGGGGAAGGAAACGGATCTGCTGAAGACCGACCGGGCGGCCATGTCCTGCATCGATCCCCACCGCCGTCCCCAGGACCGGGACAACTACATCTGGATTCGGGATGCGGAAAAGAACAAGCTGGTGGTGGGCACCCAGGCCCGAATCCTTTACCAGGACGCCATGGGCCGGGTGAACATCGCCCTGAAATTCAACGCCATGGTCCGCAAGGGGGAAATCGGCCCGGTCATGCTGGGCCGGGACCACCACGACACAGGCGGCACCGATTCCCCCTTCCGGGAAACCGCCAACATCAAGGACGGCTCCAACATCATGGCGGACATGGCCATCCAATGCTTTGCCGGCAATTGCGCCCGGGGTATGAGCCTGGCCGCCCTCCACAACGGCGGGGGTGTGGGCATCGGAAAGGCGATCAACGGAGGATTCGGCCTGGTTCTGGACGGCTCCGCCCGGGTGGACGCCATCATTAAACGGGCCATGCTATGGGATGTCATGGGCGGCGTGGCCCGTCGATCCTGGGCCCGGAACGCCAATGCCCTGGCCACCTGCACGGAATTCAACCAGACATTTGAGGGCGAGGCCCACATCACCCTCCCCTACCTCACCGACGAAAAACAGATCACCCGCCTGGTGGACGAAACCCTATCCCCATAGATTTCCGCCCCCTGGCCAAATCCCCCTGGCCGGGGGGCGGGTTTCGTTCCCCCGTCCTCAACGTCCATGGAAACGGAGGTACGTCTGCCAAAGAACCCCAATTTTTCCAAGGGATTGACAGTCCCCCCATCCCCTCCTATGATGGCAGGGCCCGAATATGGCATGACAGGTTACTGCCAATCCCGACTTCAATAAGGGTCTTCAAATATCCGGGCTGTTTTTCCGTTCATCTGAATTTCGCCTTGTATCCAGTACCATCTTCCCAATTCCAGGCTCGGCCTGAAAGGAGATTCCATGACCCGTGAGGCACAACAGATCTGCGAAACCATCCTCAATTCCCCAAACCAATTGACCCATCTGGCCGGTGAAATGATTGCCGTCCCCTCCCCCACGGGCCAGGAAGGGCCCATGGCTGAATGGCTGGCCCAATGGCTGAATGCCAATCAATTCCAGGTGGAGACCTTTGACCTGGATCCCGAAACCATGGCTGCCCGATACCCGGGGGTTTTCTTTCCCTGGAGCTTTCCCTACACCGACCGGCCCAATGTGGTGGGACGGCTGCCGGGCAAAGGAGGCGGCCGGAGCCTGATGATTAATTTTCACATGGATGTGGTGGACGCCGCGGCCGATGCCTGGGAGACCGATCCCTGGACCGCCACGGTAAAAGGGGGCATGCTCACGGGGCGTGGGGCGGCCGACATGAAGGGGGGTGCAGCCGCCGCCCTCTTTGCCGCCAAAAGCATCATTGACGCCGGTATCCCCCTCAAGGGAGATCTCATCATCGCCGGGGTCATAGAGGAGGAAGGGCCGGGAAACGGCACCCTGGCCCTCCAGGCCCGGGGCATCCAGGCCGACGCCTGCATCATCCCCGAACCCACCGACCTCACCGCAGCCGTGGGGGTGGCCGGCGGGGTCTACGGATTTGTCTCCATCAAGGGAAAAACCTCCCACTCCACCACCCCCTGGAACGGTGTCAATGCCCTGGATAAAGCCGCCGTGGTCCAGAAGGGACTCCAAAGCTGGCAGGAAATGCGACAAAAGGCCCCCCTCCACCCCCTCATGGCCCATGCCCCCGGCGCCATGGCCGCCGCCGGCATGGTCAGCGTCAACCGCACCGACGACGGGGCCGTGGGAACCGTTCCGGCCTCGGTGAATGTCATGGTCCGGGCCACGGTCCTCCCCGGGGAAAACCCCGAAGCCGTCACCCAGGGCATTGAAGAACACATCCTTTCCCAGGCCCTTAAGGATGACTGGCTGGCCGAACACCGGCCTGAATTTTCCTGGGTCCCGGTGGGGGCCCGGAACCATTCCGCAGAACTGGCCATGGACCACCCCCTGGGCCGGGAGCTGGACGCCGCCTTCACCCAGATCACCGGTAGGGCCGTGGCCCGCACCTGCCTGGTCAGCCCGGCGGACATGCAGCAGCTCATGACCCAGGCACCGGTCACGCCCACACTCATGTTCGGCCCGGGCAGCCTGGAACAGGCCCACACCACCAACGAATCCCTGCCCGTGGATGAGTTGGTCACGGCCTCGGCCGTCCTGGCCCGCTTCATCATGGACTGGTGCAATGGGGATCCCTTGTAATCCGAAACAATTGGGCCGGCGGCCGGGGCCGGCCCCGAATCCATACGGCCCTAATCCATACGACCCAGAGCCTTAAGCCGTCTTAAAAGGGTAAACCGGCTGATCCCCAACCGTGAGGCGGCATCGGTTTTAACCCCCCGGGTTTTTTCCAGGGCCCGTTGGATGATCTGATCTTCCAAACAGCCCAACTGATCGGCCAGTGGGGCATCCAAAAGAACGGTCGGCAGGGCGATTTCAGGAAGGTCCCCGCAAAGCAGCCCGCTTCCCCCCTCGGAAATGGTGGGGGGAAGCTGGGACAGGGGAATCACCGGTCCATCGCACATGATGGCCAGCATCTCCATGACATTTTTCAATTCCCGGACATTACCGGGCCACCCATAGGCGACCAGGGCAGCCTCTGCCCTGGGGGAAAAGGAAAGGGACTCCTTGCCGAATTTACGGCAGAAATGATCCAGATAATATTTGCCCAGACGGGACACGTCCCCCTCCCTGGCCCGCAAGGGCGGAACCATCAAGGGGACTACATTGAGGCGATAATACAAATCCTCCCGAAATTGTCCGTCGGCCACGGCCCGTTCCAATTCATTGTTTGTGGCGGCAATGATCAATCCCTTAAAACTCAATTCCCGGGTACCGCCCACCCGACGGAATTTTTTGGTTTCCAGAAATCGAAGTAACTTGGCCTGGAGGGCCAGGGAAATCTCACCGATTTCGTCCAGAAAAAGGGTACCGCCGTCGGCCATTTCCACCAGGCCGGTCTTTTTATTTCCGGCATCGGTGAAGGCCCCCTTTTCATGGCCGAACAATTCACTTTCCAAAAGATTTTCCGGCAGGGAAGCGCAATTGATGTCAATGAACTGCTCCTGGGCAAACTCGGAATTATTATGAATTCCCTTGGCCACCAATTCCTTCCCCGTGCCGCTCTCTCCCCGGATGAGCACCGTGGTTTCCCCAATCCCCCCCAGGCGACGGATCTTTTCCATGAGATCCAGGATGGCCGGGCTTTCCCCCAGGATGGAACAAAGCCCTTCCCGCTGGTAGGCCTTACTCCGGCGCAGATTCACCTCATTGGTCAGCCGCCGTTTGGACATGATATTCCGGATGAGGATATCGATTTCAGAAAGATCAAAGGGTTTGTTCAAATAATCCTGGGCCCCCATGCGCATGGCCTCGATGGCCGATTCCATATTGCCGTGGGCCGTGATGATCACCGTGGGAATTCCGGGGTGATGCCGGGTGATGTGGGCCAGCAAATCCAACCCGTGGGAATCGGGCAGCTTCAAATCAAGGAATACCAGATCCGGTTCCTGGGCCTCCAGATATTGAAGGAAATCCCCCCCATTGTGGAAGACCACCGAGGTGTGGCCCTGTTTTTTCAACCGGATCTTCAAACCGGCTGTGAGTACTTTTTCATCGTCTACAATTGCAATGTCTGCCATTCCGGCACACCCTTTCCTTAATTTGACTTTTGGGATTCCGTTTCCGGAAATTCCAACATAAAACAGCTCCCCCCGCCGGTTCTGTCCGACACACGGACCTCCATTCCATTTTGTCGGGCCAGGGTATACACAATGCTCAGCCCCAAGCCCGATCCCCGGTGGGACAGGGAGACAAAGGGATCAAAAATCTTATCCAATAATTCCCCCGGGATTCCGGGGCCGTTATCGGCAATCACCAGGCCGGAACGCTCCCCCCCAAGCCCCTCCGACGGATGAATGAATATCCTTCCCCCCATTTTCCCCTTGAGGGCATTTTTGGCATTGAGCAGGATGTTCATGAGAATCTGGGTCAATTGGTCCGGATCGATGAATGCCGTGAACGACACGGGCTGGAATTCCACCTGTATTTTTTCCCGGGCCAGATCCCCGTGGAGAAAGGAGAGGGATTTTTCAACAACGGCCCCCACATCCACCACCTGCTTTTTGGAGCAGCCGGGCCGGGCAAAATTCAATAAATCCAGGAGCAGGGCGTTGAGTCGATCCACCTCTTCGGTGATCCCCCGGGACAGGGTCCGGATATCGGACATATCCTCCCCGTCGAATTGAACCGATTCCAGGGTATTTTCCCCGGGGGTACCGGCCCTGGTCGCGTCGGAAAAGAAACTGTCCAGAACCTGGGAGGAGGTTTTGATGCTGGCCAAGGGATTTTTAATCTCATGGGCAATGCCGGCGGTGAACAACCCCAAGGATTCCAACTTATTGGTCTGGATGATGGAGGACTGGCGCTTTTCCAGGGCCACGGCCATCTGGTTCAACTCCGTGGACAGGGCCATGAGTTCCCGGCCGTAGATATTTTCCACCCGGTGGTCCAGCCGCCCCTGGGCAAAGGCCCGGGTCCCGGCCAGGATATGTTCCAGCTGCCGGGTGACCCGGCGGCCCAGTTCATAGGCAAAGGCCGCAGCCATGAGAAATACCAGAAGGGTGATTCCCACATTGGCATAGAGCTGTTGGTAGAGGCTGCCGAAAATACTCTTATTGTCCACCCGGGCAATGAGATCCCATCCCAAACTCTCCACCCGGGCCTGGTAAAGCTGTATTTTCTTGGGGTCCATGCCCCGATCCCGGTCCCCGCCGGAACCCGGGGGCCCCAAAGGCGGATTCTGCCAAAGATTCTGGCCGGTGAAATCCACAATCTGCTTCCGAACGTCCCGGCCGAACCGGGCCGTATTAAAAATCTGGGCCATTTCCGAAATGGGAATGAGGCCCAAAAGATATCCATCCTTGCTGGGGTCCCCCCAGGAAATATTATGCACATCAAAGATAATGGGCAGAAACCGGGTATCCACCCGCATGAACCGGTCCAGAATCCGTTGTTTTTCCCCGGCGCTGAACCGCCCGCCGGCAAAGGGGGATTCCCGGTGGAGCATCCTCCGGTCCGCCGCAGCAACCACTTCGGAATCCGGTGCGCAGAACGCCAGAATTTCAAACTGCCCATGCTCGGCCAAAAACCTCAAAAGCATGAGTTCCAGGCGGGCTTTATAATCCTGGTCCTCCCCATTGAACGAACAGGGCACCTCAATGAGACGGGCAAAGCCGGAGAGGTCATCCCGGGCCTCCTGGTAAAACATGTCCATGCGCAACCCGATCTGGGTCAATGAAATCTGCATCTGCTCCTGGGTCACGGATTCAATGATCCGCCCCATGCCCAGCAGGGTGGTCAGGGAGACCGCCACCAGGGGAAGAAACCCAAATATCAAATAAAAGGTGAAGAGCACCCACTTCAACGAAAAATGCTTCATAGACTTCCTGCAAAACAGATTCATGGACCCAGACCTTTGGGGAATCCCCGGAAATTGACATTGCCGCCCAGACATAAAGCAAAGGGGGTACCAATGGCGAATAAAAAAGGTCCACATGGCGGGAAGACCATGTTAAAAGGATCTTCCCAAAAATTCTCCACAGGCGACCTTGCATATCACAAAACCATCAAAAGACCAAAGCGTGCGCCCGGCGCACACAGCTGTCACAAATTCGCACCCGAAAAGCCTTAACCGGGCTGGAAAACCCCGGAGTCTGTTTTTTTCGATTCCACCTATTTCCCTGAAATCACGCCCGATGGGAACCGGCCTTATAAGGGCAAAAATCCATTCCATGTCCTGGCACCCATATTGCTCTTTTGTCCGTATCCGTTCGGCCGTACCGCCGGACAAAAGCGCAAGGGTCCAACCCAAAACCAAATGGAAAAAGGAGTACAAAATGAAGTTGAAACTCGCAGTCTTATTAACGGCATGTCTGTTGTTCTCCGCAGCCACGGCGGCTGCCAAACCCTTTGTCATCAACCTGGGCTTTGCCGGGGCAGCCAAGGGCAATGCCTATTCGGTCCTGGCCGATGA
>JAKSBM010000889.1 GCA_022361135.1 Desulfobacterales bacterium
CAGAAAATCCGACATGGGAAATGCAATCATGGTTGCAGCGATGGTCCCGCCCATAACGATGAGAATGGAAGGGATATTGACAAACATCATGATGCTGCCGCCCAGCAGAATGGTCCCCAGTATAAATCCGATTCCCGAGACAACACCGATGACAGAAGAAATATCCATTTTCTATGCCCTTATGTAAACAGTTTCATCAACAGGGTATTCCCTGTTGTATTGTATGAGCTTCTCAATTGTTTCCCGGGTTAGAACGGTTCCCCCGGAAAAAAGTTTGGTTCCGGTCCGGGTAAATACGGCGGTGCCCAGCTCCATTCCCGGTTCAAGGTCATCCACGCCGACCCCCCGAATATTCTTCCCCCCCTGGGAGAAATGAAGTACTGCATATTTTTCAAGCTGACCGACCACAGCCGGATCCAACCGGGTACCGGCCAATTCCCCCAATGCGCCAACCAGGGCCTCCAGGGAATCCATCCGTGGATCATCCCGGAGGGTGTCAAAGACATCGGCACCGGCGAGAATTCTGGAAGCCAGGGGAATACTCCGGCATTTAAGCCCCTCCGGATAGCCCGTCCCGTCGGAATTTTCATTCAGGTATTTAAGAATTTGGGCGGCATTTTCAAATGTCCGGCACCGGGATAAAAGATCAGCCCCCTTCACCGGATATTGCTGCTGAATCTCCTTTGAATATCCGGCAGATTCGTCGCCATCGCCGACATATCGCAGGACAGATAAGAGCCCCACTTCATGCAACATAGCAGCTTTTTGGATATCCTCCAACTTTTTTCCCTGCACGCCCATCTTATCACCTAGAAAAGTCGCGATTTCCGCCACCCGCTCCCCATGGCCCCGGTCCACCTCCACATTATTGCGAATCAGGGAATAAAGGATCTGAATGAAGGCCTCGGAATTCTCACTTGCACGGGCCTGGGCTTGGTGGATCTCATCCTCCATGCGATTGCGCAGATGGGTCAGGTGGTTCACCTGCTTCAGGGCATTGTTCAAACTCTCTTTTTCCGCAATGAGTTCGCCCTTATTTTTCTCCAACGCCTCTTTGAACCGATCCAGATACTCAAAGGAACGGGCCAATTGTCGACGATTCTGCCCGTCCTTCTGGGAAAGGGCCTTATACCGCATAAAATATCGGCTGCGATGACGGATCCCATGGGGATCCAGGGGTGGTTCAAGGATGGCCTCATACCCCTGTTCCAGAATTTGCTTTTCCACCCCCTTGTCCATGGAATGGGGGGCGACCAGGAACAAAAGCGGGGGAAGCCCCTGGGCTCCAAAGGTTAAATTGGCTTTAATGGCCCCGGCCCGGTCCAGGAGCATGGAGGGTTCCACGCCGGGTTCAACGACCACAATATCCGGGCGCATGGGAATATCCAACGGCCCGTCCATGTCCTGCCAATGGAGAACAAATCCCCGTTCCCGGGCAAAAAGGCGTGCGACATCTCCCTGCTCCTGAATGCCCAGGTACAAGAGGGAATGCATGTGTTTATCCCGGTCCAGGTCCGATGATTCCATAGAATTATTCCGAATACTCCGTCATCCACCACTCATCCCAGCGGGTGGCCAAAAGGCTTTTACCAATCTCTTTTCCCAGGTCGGTTTTCAAACGTTTTTCCACCGTGGGTATCCAATATTCAGGCGGCTTGGCCCCATTGTCCTTTAATTTTTTCAGTTCCAAAATAAAGGAAAGCTGATCCGCATCATTGGCCAATTGGGCTTCCCGGGTTTTCTTCCCGTTGAACTCCTGGATCAGGGATCGAATCTCATCACCAAAGGGAAGATTCCGGGTCATATCTGCCACTGCTCTTTCTTCATCGGCAGTGGCATACTTTTTCTGTACATAATTAAAATCACCGATCCGGGCTTCGGGAATATCGTGGACCAGGGCCATGGATATCAACCGTTCGCGATCCAGGTCCGGTTCCAGGCGGGCCATGGCAAAACAAATGAATGCGGTGGTGAAACTATGCTCTGCGATACTTTCGTCGCCGGAGCCGAGAAAGGCATATCCGGATCGGGTAATATCACTTAATAATCTGATTTCAAACAAGAGGTTGGCAATTGACTTCATTTTTATTCCAAATCGTATATAGGGGTAACACTGCTTGACAAATTTATAGAACAAGAGTTTAAATAAAGTCAAGAAGTCCCAAACCCTTATCCCGCCTAACAAGGGAGCCATCATGAAAGCCATCAAACACACTTTGGTCGTCATTGGAATATTGTGTTCCGTCCTTTTTTCCGGTTTTTCCGGGGCCGGTGCCGAGCCGGGCGAATTCTATTACACCATTCAAAAGGGCGACACCCTCTGGGATCTGTCCCAGAAATTTTACAATTCCCAATGGGATTGGCCCGGCCTGTGGGAACTCAATCAAAAAATTAAAAATCCCCACTGGATCTATCCGGGCAATCAAATTCAAATTTTCTACAAGGGCTACCAGGCCATCTCAAATATGCAGGCCCCACCCCAGCAACTCCCAAGCCCGCCCCAATTCTCCTACTACCACATGGATTACGTGGGATACATCCGCTCGGAATCCATCCCATCCCTGGGCACGGTCATCGAAGGCAGCAAGGGCCAGGAAATGATTTCAAAGGGGGATAAATTTTACATCAAACCGTCCCGGCTGGGGATTTTTAAAACGGGTGCCACCTACCTGGTATTTGCCACCCAACCGGTTGAAGAGAATCACAATGAAATTGTTTACACCGGTGTCCAGCATAAGATCAAAGCCAGAATCACCATCCTGGAAGACCAGGGCACTTTGGTTCTGGCACGGGCCGACCACGGCATACGGGAAGTCAGCCCCGGGGATCATATCATGGAATACCGCCCGATTGATGCCCTGTTGGAAGTGGACGACAGCCCCGGCCCGGTCCAATCCACCCTGATCTGCTCCGAAGAAAATCTAAATATGATCAACGATTATAAAATCGCATTCATTGACAAGGGCAGGGCCCACGGCATCCGCCCCGGCCAGATCCGCACCATTGCCCAGGGTCGCACCGTGGGACATAAAACCCTATTTTCGGAACCGCCCATCACCCTCAGCCATTCAGAAGTGGGCAAGGCCATTGTCCTCAGGGCCGAAGAGGCCACGGCCACCATCATGGTTCTCACCTCCAGCCGCGATATCCATCCCGGCGACATGGTCCAATAGCTCCAGGGGCTGAATGTCCCTGGACATTCAGCCTTCTAATACTGATCCCAGGTCACCCGCAACACTTCCTGGTAGGTGGTCTGGCCCATGAGCATTTTTCGAATCCCACTTTCCCGCAATAAAACCAACCCCTCTTCCTTTGACCTGGCCCGGAGGGCTTCCAGATTGGCGTCCTCGGAGGTCATCCGCTTCAACTTGTCCGAGTAGGGCATGATTTCATAGATCCCCGTCCGCCCCTGGTAGCCCGTCTGGCGGCATTTCATGCACCCCTTGCCGTGGCGCAGGGGGATCTTCCCCGTCTTTCCCACATCCAGCCCCATGCGTTTCAATTCATGGGAATCCATTTCATAGGTCTGGGCACAATGGGGGCAGACCTTGCGCACCAGACGCTGGGCCACAATTCCATTGAGGGAGGCCTGGATGAGATAGGGGGGTACCCCCAGGTCCATGAGGCGGAAAAGACTGGAAACCGAATCATTGGTATGGAGGGTGGAAAGAACCAAATGGCCGGTGAGGGCAGCCTGGACCGCAGAATTCACCGTTTCCCGGTCCCGGATCTCACCCACCATGATGATGTCGGGGTCCTGGCGCAGGATATTGCGCAGCACACTGGCAAAGGTCACATCAATGGCCGGCTGCACCGCAATCTGATTAAACTCCTCGTGGACCATTTCAATGGGATCCTCCACCGTGGTGATATTCACCTCCGGGGAGGAGAGCATGCGCAAACTGGAATAAAGGGTGGTGGATTTACCAGACCCCGTGGGGCCGGTTACCAGAACGATGCCAAAGGGCATGGAAATTAATTTTTTATATTTTTCGAAATCGGTCTTAAAAAATCCCAGGTTTTCCAAATCCTGGAACAGCAGGTCCGGATCCATGATCCGCATGACCACCTTCTCCCCAAAGGCCACGGGAATGGTGGAGACACGGATTTCCACCTCGGCCTCATCCTTGCCCATCTTAATACGGCCGTCCTGGGGCCGCCGCTTCTCTGCCATATCCAACCCGGAGAGGGTTTTAATCCGGCTCACCACGGCGTTGTGGAGCTGTTTGGGTAATTTATAAGCGGTGTGCAAAGCCCCGTCGATGCGCATGCGAACCAGGCAGATATCCCGTTTGGGCTCGATGTGGATATCACTGGCCTTTTGATCAAAGGCATAGGTAAAAAGGTGATCCACAGCATTCACAATGTGCTTATCCGTGGCGGGCATGTCATCCTTGGAGGCCAACTTCACAAACCGCTCCAGGTTCCCCAGATCCACCCCCTTGGTGGCAAAGAGATCCTCGGCAGCGGAAATGGAGCGATGGAAGCCGAAGAACTCCCGGATCAATTTCTGGATATCGGACCGGGCACTGACAATGGGTTTCACCTTCAGTTTGGAAACCATCTCCACATCCTGGATGGCTTCCCGGTTAAAGGGATTGGGCGTGGCCACCACCAACTTGCCCTCCTCCACCCGGAGGGGCAATAACAGATGGCGGGCGGCAAAGGATTTGGAAATGGTACCGGTGACAATGCTCAATTCCAGCTTCAGGGGATCAATCTTCTGATAGTCCAGTTTCCAGGCCCGGGCCAGGGCCCGGTATATCAAATCTTCATCCAGGGGCTTCTCCGGAGCATCGGCCCGCATGAGTTTGAGGAAAAGCACCACATCGATGAAGTCCAACCGCCCCATGGCCTGGGCCTTGGGAACACCCTGGAACTCCCCCTGGGCCTGTTGTTGAAAGATTTGCTCCTTGATGCGCGATTCCTGGCCGAGAATATCCGTGGCCTTTTCCTTGGAAACCAGACCACCGGCCACCAGAACACCGGCAATTTTACGTGAAGAAAAATGGGACGTTTGCATGGATCTCATAACCACCCTATTTAACGAAGGAATAATGGATAAACGCCATAGGGAAGTTATATCGGAAGGGGAAAGCCCTTGTAAAGGCTGGATTGGTTTTAAAGGCCCGACTTGACATTTCAGGGGTAGTCTGCTCAAACCAGTTCAATTAATTCCATCAAGGATTGGGGATATGATTCATTTCAAACTGATCTTGACCGCATTTTTCTGGGGCGGAGCATTTGTTGCCGGCAAAGCTATATCCACGGATGTGGAGCCCTGCGCAGCCGCCTTTCTCAGATTCGCAATCGCCTCCTGTCTTCTAACCCTTTTCACCTGGAAACGGGAAGGCCGACTCCCCGGCTTGACCCAAAAACAATTTTTCCAGGTCATGCTCCTGGGCCTAACGGGTATTTTCCTCTACAATATCCTCTTTTTCACGGCCCTGGGGATGATCAACGCCAATCGGGCGGCGTTGATCATTGCACTCAATCCCATTGCCATCACCCTCTTGTCCGGCCTGCTGCTTGGGCAGAAACTGCCCCTGAAAACAAGCATGGGACTCATGATTTCCCTGTGTGGGGCCATCCTGGTCATCACCAACGGCAACCCAATCCAAACCCTGAACCAGGGACTGGGCCGGGGAGATCTCATTGTCATGGGATGTGTTCTGGTCTGGGCAATCTACTCCATTTCCGGAAGGCCGCTCATGGAAAGATTCTCCCCACTGGTTACGGTCTGCTATGCCTCCCTGGCCGGAACGGCCATGCTTCTCATCCCGGCCCTTTACAACGGCCTGCTGCATCAAATGACCGGATATTCAACCCTGGACTGGACGGCCCTGGCCTACATGGGTGTCATGGCCACGGTGGTGGGATTTATCTGGTACTACGAAGGAATATTGACAATCGGCCCGGTTCGATCCGGGGTCTTCATCAACCTGGTGCCGGTGAGTGCGGTGATCCTGGCATTTCTTTTTCTGGATGAACCCATCACCCTGCCCTTGCTCCTGGGCGGCGGATTGGTGGTCACCGGGGTTTATATGACCCAGAAGGCCACATGATCAGCTTTAATGATTTGAGGCCACCCCTAATAATTGTCTTTTGACATGATTTCTGCGCCTTGAACCCACGCCAAAATCCTGAATTATTAGAAGTACCCTTGAATGGATAAAAAAAGAATAGGCGGGGAAAAATAAAAAATGCCGGGCCTGTGAACATCACAGATCCGGCATTTAAAGCAATCGTGTAAAGACGTTGTCTAGTCTTCTTCAATAACGATGGCGTCTTCTTCGCATACTTCTACACAGGATTCGCAGCCCATGCATTCTTCTGCGTTGACGGGGACAGACTTTTCGTCTTCCATTTCAAATACTTCAACGGGACATACGTCTACACATTCTTCACAACCAACACATTTGGACTGGTCAACGATAGGGTTAAAAGCCATTTTGTAGCCTCCTTAAATAATTTAAGATTCTTCTTATTATAAACTCATTCTTTAAGCTGTGCTCAGTTTAAAAAACGCTTTTATAACATCTGCTTTGATAAAATCAAGTGTTTTATCACTTTATTCCAACCCGGCAAACAGCAAGGGGTCTGCCCGGTTGATTGAAACATTCTTCCACCATCTTACCCGAAAAAAGCCCAAGTTGAAGCCGTCCCATGATTCGGCATCCATCTTGAGCTTCCGGCAATGGTAATTCCATGGACCCTGTTTCAATATGGTTCTGCAACATTTCCACAAACTGCCCTTGCCAGTCTTGCGTTTCGTCACAACCATTTTCATGCACTTTTATGGAATCAATGTCAAGGGTATTTATGACCTGATCCGCACGGGTTTCCAATTCCTGAAAAACCGCACGGCTGGTGGTTACCAATAGGGTTTTTCCCCCTAAAATTTCACATTTGCGGGCCCAGGCGGCCCAGGTTTGAATCCGCTCCCAGGTCATGACCCGGCCTGGATCCAAATCACGGCTCTGGCCCCCGTTTTCCCCGGGAAGATCCAGCTCCCCTTTTAATTCGGAAAACAATGCCATGCGGTTCCGATCCAGGGCATCCAATTCACCATCAATGTCTTCCCCCTGGGCATCCAGGAGTTGGGCCAGTTTCAGGAAGAGGAGCAACCCCACGCCGTCATCCAGTTCCTTGATGTCTTCCCTTTCTCCGTGGCCAAGTCCCTGGCGAATCTGGGATTGAATCTGGGCCAGCTGGGTATCGTCACAAAAATAGGGATTATCCTTGAGCAGGGCCTTTAAATTCTTTTCATTGCCCCGGTTTAATCCGGCCCAATCCCGAAAGGATGCCGCACGCCGATCCACCTCGGCCACCTGCTCGGCACTGGGAAATGTGGGGCGAAGGAACCCGCTTTCCACCAGGGCATTCAATTGAGGATGGCGGCTGAAATCCGCCTCCAGGGGCAAACAGGCCATGGAAGGGAAAAATGTCCCCACCGAATCCAACTCCGTTTTTCCCAGATGGGAAAAGGGAAAATACACTATATTTAGCTTCATATCTCTACCTTTTTGTCATGGAGAACAACGCCCAATGCCTGTATTTCATCCCGAAGCCGGTCGGCCCGGTCCCAGTCCTTGGCGTTCCGGGCGGCGTCCCGCTCCTCCATCAAAGCGGTTACCTTCCGGGAATATTCCTGTTTCCGGTCAAATTCAAAAACCTGTAAAATTTCATTAATCTCCCTGAAGGTGGCCAGCAAACGCTGGGCATCGGCCGTGGCAATGCAATGCCGACTTATCATGGCATTGATCTTTTTCACGTTGGAAACCAGGGAAGAAATCACAGGTGCGGTCTTTAAATCATCCCCCAGGGGGGCCAGCACGCCCTGTCGGATATCATAGATCATCTGGTCAATGTCCCCCCGGGAATTCCCATTGGTGATGCTTCCCAGGGTTTCAATGCAACGATTGATGCGCTCCAGGGTAAACCGGGCGTTTTCCAATGTCTGCCTGGAAAGGATCAATTGTTTGCGGTAATGGCCCGCCAGCAGCCAGAATCGAAGGGTTTTCATATCCCAGCCCTTTTCCTCCAGCAAATCCAGGGTCAACTCTTCCATGGAAGAGACATCCAATGAGTCATCCTCGTACCGGATTCGTTCGCAATGGAGCCAGACATTGGCCAGTGAACTGCCCTCGGCGGCCTGGGCAATGGCCAATTCGTTTTCATGGTGGGGAAATATCAATTCCCGGTCCCCGGTGTGGATATCAAATTCGCTGCCCAGGTATTTCATGGCAATGGCGGCACATTGCAAATGCAGGGAGGGCCGTACGTTGCCCCATTGGGTTTTCAAACCGATCCCCCGCTTCAACTCCGACAATTTCACCCGTTTGAGCAGGGTGAAATCCCGGGGATTCTGCTTTTCATATTCATCCAGATCCACGGTGGCGCCCAGGCGGATTTTATCCAGATCCACCCGGGAAAGGGAGCCGTACCCCGGCACCTTGCCGATGTCCATGTAAACCGAATGGAGCTTTTCATAGGCGCTGCCGTTATCCACCAGTTTCCGGGTCAAATCCGTCATTTCCGTGAAATGATCCGACACCAGGGAATAGACCTGGGCCGGCCTCACCCCAAGCCGTGCCAGGTCGGACTTAAAGGCCTCCAAATGGGGAGCGGTAAATGCATCCAGCCCCACACCTTCTTGTTCCGAACCCTGGATGGTTTTGTCGTCGTAATCGGTGATATTCACCACATGTTTCACCCCCATCTGGTGGAATTCCAGGTACCGAACCAACAAGTCCGTGAACAGATACCTGCGAAACTCCCCCAGATGAAGCCTGCGATGGATGGTGGGACCGCAGGTATAAACCGACACCTTATCCCGGTCCAATGGCGTAAAGGGGGCCTTTTCCATGGATCGGGTATTGTAAAGGCTCAAGTCCATGGCCGTGTTCACCGTGAACAAAGAAGTGGAAAGATACCGTTCCCCGGAATCGGGAAAAATCACCACCACCACCCCGTTTTCAATGCGCCGGGCCTCGTCGATGGCCGCGGACATGGCCGCCCCGGAACTCATGCCGACAAAAAGCCCTTCATCACGGGCCAGGCGCCGGGCCATGTCAAATGCAGCATCGTCATCCACACGGACATTCTGCCCCAGAATGCCCTTGTCAAAGATCCCGGGGGTATAGGATTCCTTCATGTTTTTCAACCCCTGGATCCGATGGCCCAGGTAGGGTTCGGCACAGACCACATTCACATGGGGGGCATGGTCGTTGAAATAGCGGGCCAGCCCCATGAGGGTGCCCGAGGTGCCCACCGTGGCCACCACCGAGGTTAAGTCTCCGCCGACCTGGTCAAAGATCTCCGGCCCCGTGGTCTGGTAATGGGCCTTCCAATTGGCCTCATTATTATATTGATCCGTAATAAAATATTGGTCGGGATTTTCACGGGCCAATCGATAGGCTTCTTCAATGGCGCCGTCCGACCCCAGATGCTGGGGCGTCAATATGATTTTGGCCCCCCGGGCCCTGAGGATACTCTTGCGTTCCTCACTGGCATTTTCCGCCATGGCCAGGGCAAGGGAATAGCCCTTGACGGCGCAGATCATGGCCAGGCCAATGCCGGTGTTGCCGCTGGTGGCCTCGATAACGGTTTTGTCCGGTGTCAGCTCTCCGGAAGCCTCGGCCTGGTTGATCATATGAAGGGCGGCACGGTCCTTGATGGACCCACCCGGATTCATATATTCAAGTTTTGCTAGAATTTTAACACCAGGGACCGGATTGATCCGCTGTATTTCCACCAGGGGAGTATTTCCGATGGCGTCGATGATGGAGGGGGCCATGCACATTCCTTTCAACTTTCCAGATTCCCCGTAAATCCCCGAAATATGGGCATTTGCCTGATTCTACCTTGACTTTTATTTTATAAAATGGCTTTATACAGTAATTTTATCTGATTCGCAATTTTTTAACTGGAAAGATGATGAAGAGCCTGAATCGTACTATGTATACCCGTTTCTCTGCGGCCTGTTTAATCTTGCTTTGCCTTATTTTTTCCAGCAAAGCCATCCATGCCGCCCCACTGGAAGATCCCAAAAAAATTCCTTGGAAAATCACTGCCCTGTCCGTTTCCTTTGACCAGAAACGCAGCCTTTACATTGCCAAGGATGAAGTCATCATCACCGGTGGGGAAACCCGGCTTGAGGCCGATTATGTGGAGTTCTCCAACGAGACCAAGGACGCCCATGCCAAGGGCAATGTTTTATTGGTGGCCGGAGAAGATTCCATCACCTGCAAGGCCATCCGTTTCAACCTGGCCACGGAAATCGGTACCATTGAGCAAGGCAATGTCTTTATTCAGAAAAATAATTTCTACATCAAAGGGGATACCATCCAGAAAACCGGTAAGGATACCTACCGGGTTGAGAATGGATCCCTGACCGCATGCGACGGCGACGTTCCAGACTGGAAAATCACGGGCAAGGACATCGAGGTCACCGTGGAAGGCTATGGATTTGCCAAGCACACGGTGCTCTGGGCCAAAAAGCTGCCCACCCTTTACAGTCCATTCCTGGCCTTTCCCGTCAAAACCAAGCGACAGACCGGCCTTCTGGCCCCCCGGTTCGGCACCTCGGACCGCCTGGGATTTGAATACGACCAACCCCTATTCCTGGCCCTGTCCCGGGATACCGACGCCACCCTATCCGTGGACTACATGTCCGATCGCGGGGTCAAACTGGGAACCCAATACCGTTACGTGCTTACCCCAAAGTCCAAGGGCACCGTTTATTGGGACTTCCTGGACGACAGCAAAATCGGAGACAGTACCAAATACGGGTATTCAACCACCCCGAACCGCACCAACACCGACCGGTATTGGTTCCGCATGAAGGCCGACCAGGAACTTCCTTCGGGTTTCACGGCCAAACTGGACATTGACTATGTCAGTGATCCCGATTACCTGCTTGAGTTCAAGGACGGGGTCACCGGTTTCAATGCAACGGATGAAGAGTTTGAAAAAGCATTTGGTCGCAGCCTGGATTCCTACGATGATACCACCCGAAAGAACAGCATCACCCTGAATAAAAGCTGGGCCAACTACAGCTTTGGCGTCCAGGCCATCTGGTATGACAATGTCATTGCCCGCAGGGACGACACGCCGGATACCACCCTCCAAACCCTGCCGGAAATCAGCTTTGATTCAACCCGCCAGCAATTGGGAAAAACCGGATTCTACTATACCCTGGAATCCGATGTCACCGCCTTTTATCGCCAGGACACCCAGGACGAGGACAACACCGACCCCGCCCTTGAAACCCTGGTCAACGGCCAGCGCCTGGACATTTACCCCAAACTCTACCGGCCCACCACCTTTGCCAAAAGTTTCCATTTCACCCCTTACATCGGCACCCGCTCCACCTTCTGGAACACCGATGATTTCACCGATGCACACGGAGACGACGACAACCTCAGAAGCCGGTTTCTCATTGATACGGGGGCGGATTTATACGCAAAGCTGAATCGGGTCTTTTCCCCGGGTTTCTCCTTTGCCGAAAAAGTCCAGCACTCCCTGATCCCCAAACTGACCTATCGTTATATCCCCGAGGTGGATCAAACGGATCTGCCCCAGTTTACGGACATTGACTCCATTGAACAGGAGAACAAATTCACCTGGACCCTGACCAACACCTTCACCGGTAAAACCACGGAAGAAGGAGCGGACAACAGCCGGTTGGCCAAATACAAGGAACTGCTCTGGTTTGAGCTGGCACAGGATTACAATCTTCTGGACGAAGACGATCTGGACAGCCAGGAGCTCAACCGCTGGTCCGACATCCGATTTAAATTGGAAGCCTACCCCTTCACCTATCTTTCCCTGGATTCGGAAATCCATTGGAACCCCTACAATACCCATTTTACCAAAACCGATGTGGGGGCCACACTCAAGGACAACCGGGGGGACAGCATCCAGACCACCCTGAAATACACCAAGGGAGTTTCCCAAACCTGGAAAACCCGGCTGAATATCCAATACGACGACGAGTTGGGGTTTTATTGCTCCCTGGAAGAAGACCTCCAGGCGGATCGCACAGTGGAAACCATTGCCGGCTTCCTATATAAGCAGGACTGCTGGAGCCTGGCCATGGAAATCAAGGAAGACTCCTCAAGCAACCAGAGCATTGCCTTCATGATCATCCTCAAGGGCATCGGAGGGTTCGGCAACATATGAATGAAAACGACGCCCACTGGTTTGCCCTGCTGACCCGCAGCAATTTCGAAAATACGGTATATAAGCAGATCTCCCAGAAAAAGATCGACACCTTTCTGCCCAAAATCCGGAAACCCAGCCGGCGCAAGGATAGAAAGCTGATGATCGAAATCCCCTTGTTCCCGGGCTATATTTTTGTTAAATCAAGTTTCGATCCGGCACACCAATTGGCCATTTTAAAGACCATGGGTGCAGTCCGGCTGCTTGGGAATACCCGCAAACCCATCCCCATCCCAGAGTCCCAGATCCAATCCCTGAAATTGATGACCTCGGTTCAGACCGACCTGGTGACCGGAAGCAGCATCACCTTGAAACCCGGTGATCCGGTTATGGTGCTTGAAGGCCCGTTTGCAGGCCTTAAGGGCGAGTTCCACCAGCACAAGGGTCAAGGACGAGTGATTGTCAAAATTGATTTGCTCGGCCAATATGCCGGCGTTGAAATCCATGGGGACAATGTGGAAAAATTACCAGACCTCCCTGCATAACATCTTGACTTTTTATGAATATTTAATTAAAAAGCAGAACGATTTTACTGAACCTTATATTTACGAATAGAGGATTTATGAACAAGCTTGAACTGATTTCCACCCTTAAAGACCGGGCAGACCTGACCAAATCCGAGGCTGCCGAAGTGATCAAAATCTTTTTCGACTCCCTTTCCGATGCATTTGTTGACGGTGAACGTGTTGAGATTAGAGGATTTTGCAGCTTCCACATCAAAGAGTACAAAAGCTACGTCGGACGCAACCCCAAAACCGGTCAAAAGGTTCAAATTCCCCCCAAACGCCTCCCCTTCTTTAAATGTGGTAAGGAACTCAAGGAGCGGGTGGATTACTAACACCCCTTCATCAATGCATGCCGAATTTTGATCAAAAAGGCAGCGTACCTGCGGTTAATCCGGAATTAAACCAGATTATAAAAACCCGTAAAATTCCCAATGCCATTCTGTTTACCGGTCCCTCGGGCACCGGTAA
>JAKSBM010000468.1 GCA_022361135.1 Desulfobacterales bacterium
CCAAACTCTCGGTGGTGGAATCGGAGACCCTGCGGTTGGCCATGGCCGGATTCACATGGTCCAGGGCCCAGGTATTGTCCAGGGTCTCCCGGCCGGC
This sequence comes from Desulfobacterales bacterium, assembly GCA_022361135.1. Next base: position 98 of record JAKSBM010000468.1, read on the forward strand.
ATAGACGCCGCCCAGCCAGTCCAGTTTCTCCCGGCTGCCCGACAGCCGAAACTCCTGGCTCCAGCTGTCCTGGGTCAGATCAATATTCGAATGGCCCAGGGAAACCGGGCTGCGGTCAAAATCCATGATCATGTCCCGGTTGAACCGCTGGTGGGCGGTGATGGAGGTGATGTCAGCGATTTTACCCCGGTAATTTATGCGCAGGGCCTGGCCCAGGCTATCCTGGCCGGAACGGTCCGGTCCGTTGCTGACCACCTTGAACCGATCCGTGGCAAAGGGCCCGTCTTCAAACCGCAGGTTGGCCACCCCCCTGTCCTGGTCCCGGCCATCCATGAAAAAGGATACGGACAGATCTTCGTTGGGGGTCCAGCGAAGGGTGCCCCTGGCCGACACATGGCGGTCATCGCCCACATCATCGGCCCCGGTGAGGGAATTTTCCATGTACCCGTCCGTGTCCAGTCCCGAGGCGGACAGGCCCCAGTAAAGGGTATCCTTTATTGCCGGACCGCCGGCAGCCACCCCGGCATACAGGGAATCATAGCTCCCGGCCTCCACCAGGGTGCGGCCGTAGAATTCATTGTCCGGCTCGGCCAGGACCACATTGATCACCCCGGATGAACTGTTTTTACCGTACAGGGTTGACTGGGGCCCCTTGAGCACTTCCACCCGCTCCACATCAAAGAGGAACCGGGACTGCATATGGGACAGGGGATAGGCCACATCGTTGATATACAGGCCCATGGGGGAAAAAAGCGAGGTATCGATGGTGGAAATGCCCCGGGCCACAAAGGCATCCCCGGATGTGGCTTTTTTATAAAATAAATTGGGGATGAACCGGGTCATCTCATCGGTGGTCAATGCCTGGTGCTCTTCCAGAAAAGAGCTGTCCCTGACACTGATACTGCCGGGAAAATCCCGGGCCGTGCATTGGCGTTTGCCGGCCGTTACCGTGAGGGTTTCAAGTTCCGTCACAGGCGTTGACAAGGCCGGTTCTGCAGCCGGGGTATGGGTGGCGGCAATGAAAACAGCCATGACTGCGGCCGTCAACAGCCGCAGGTTCCGGTGATAAAGTATCATGGATATCACTTCCTTTCTCATCTTTGAATCCGGTTAAGAAAACAGCATGGGGTACAATCACAGG
>JAKSBM010000337.1 GCA_022361135.1 Desulfobacterales bacterium
CCACGAACTGCTGACCGAAGGACGCATCACCATCGGGGAAAAATTCACCAAAAAAGTGACCCTCCACGATCCCTGCAACGTCTCCCGCGGCCGGGGCCTCCACGACAAGGCCCGGGAAGTGGTGAACATGTGCTGCGATGATTTTGTGGAAATGACCCCCAATCGGGAACACAACCTCTGCTGCGGTGCCGGCGGCGGCGTGATCAATTGTGGCCCTCCCTATAAAAAGGAACGCATGGTCAACAACAAGGCCAAGGCCGAGCAGCTGGCTGCCACCGGTGCCGAGGTCCTGATTGCACCCTGCCACAACTGCCACTCCGGCCTGGAAGACATTGTCCACCACTACGGTTTGAACATGGAAGTCAAATTCCTGGGGGACATCATTTTTGAAACCATGGAAAAGAAGATCTATAAACCGGGAGAATAAGTATGAACTATCGAATTTGGACCTTGAGCCTCTTACTTTTGCTGACGGTGGGTGTGTTCAATGTATTCTCCAGCGGGGATGCCGACGAGGTGGAACGCCTGGAAGTGGATGCCTATGAAACCCAGATGCGCCCCAGTGCGGTTTTTTCCCACGACGACCACAATGAAAAGGCCGGGCTGGAAGATGATTGTGCCCTGTGCCACCACGTGTATGAAGATGGAAAACTGGTTCCCGACGAATCCAGTGAAGACAGCACCTGTGCCGAATGCCACGGACTCCAGCCCACCAAGGAAAACCACGTGGCCCTGACCGAGGCCTTTCATGCCCGTTGTATTGAATGTCACTACGAGTCGGCAAGGGGGCCGGTTCTCTGTGGCGAATGCCATGCGAAGAATTAAGGAGGAAGGATGACCCAGAAGATTATGATCGTTGACGACGATCCCGCCATTACCATGTACCTGGAGGCCCTGTTCACGGACCATGGGTTTGAAACCTGTGTGGCCGACGACGGAAAGGCCGCCGTGGAGACCTTTGAAAACGAAAAGCCCGATCTCATTACCCTGGATCTGGAAATGCCCGAAGAATGGGGCCCCCGTTTTTTCAGGAAGGTTTCCAAGACCAAAGGGTTCAACACCCCGGTGATTGTGATTTCCGGGTTGTCGGGTCGCCAGCATTCCATCCCCAAGGCCCAGGGCTTCTTTGCCAAGCCCTTTGACCCCGAAGCGGTGATTGCCAAAGTGAAGGAATTGCTATCGGATTAACTTCCTGCCGGACGCAGGCGTAGAAGGAGGCGTTGGTTGAAAAAAAGAATGATACATGCCAGAGGGCTTTCGTTCAAGTTACTCATCCCGGTGGGTATCATTCTTTTTGCCGGCGTCTTCATCGCCTCCCATTTTTCCGGCAAATACCGCGAGCGGCAGCGCATTGCCTCGGCGGTTACCCAGGTGGACCGGTTCTGTAATTCCGTGCTCAAGCTCACCTGGTTTGCCATGCTCCACAGTCCCAGCGAGGACATGCATGAGATTCTCAACTCCATGTCCGACTACAACGACATTGAGCAGATTCGGATTTTCAATTGCCAGGGCCAGGTCCGCTTTTCCAACAATCCCAGGGAAGTGGACCTGTTCCGGGAAAAGACCGACACCGCCTGTGCCGCCTGTCACCGCCGGGATCCCCCCCGCATGGTTACGGAGATTGATGAACGGGTCCGGATCTTTGAATCCCCGGAAGGGGAATTAAAGCTGGGCCTGATCAATCCCGTGGTCAATGCCCCATCCTGTTCCGCTTCGGACTGCCACTACCATCCGCCCCAACGCACCAAGCTGGGTTCCCTTGAAATCATTGTTTCCCTGGAGGACATCCGCCGGGAAATCGCCGCCAGCCAGACCGTTTCCTTCTACACCGCCCTTTCCCTTTTCGTTGGCCTGGGCCTCACCATCTCCGCCGTCATCGGCCTTTTGGTCACCCGACCCATTTCTTCCCTCATCCAAAGAACCCGTTCCATTGCCGCCGGGGAATTCCATGGTTCCGAGCCGGAAACCCTCTGGGCCGACGAGCTCCACCAGTTGGACCGGGCCGTCAACGACATGGGGGAGAAGATCCGGGAAAAGCAGGAGGAACTCAACCTGCAAAAGGAAAAATTCCGCCACCTCTTTGACCAGGTGCCCTGTTCCATCACCGTGCAGAACGACCAATATGAGCTGGTGGAGTTCAACCGGGAGTTTGCCCGGCGCTTTAATCCGGAATACGGGGATTTCTGCTTTGCCGCCTACAAGGATCTGGACCGGAAATGCGACAATTGCCCCGTGGAGAAAACCTTCCGGGACGGCAAATCCCATTTCAGTGAGGAGTCGGGTATTAATAAGGATGGCAGCATCTCCCATTGGTTTGTGAAAACAGCCCCCCTCATGGATGAAAGGGGCCGGGTCACGGCGGCCATGGAAATGAGCCTGGACATCAGTCGGTTAAAGCGGCTGGAAAAGGAAGTCCGGATTTCGGAAACCAAATACCAGGCCGTGTTCAAGCACATCCCCAATCCCATTTTCATCCTGGACCGCCAAAGTCTTTCCATCCTGGACATCAATGATGCGGCCACGGCCACCTACGGCTATTCCCGGACCCGGCTCCAGGATGAGAATTTTTCCATGCTCTTTCCCTCGCCCACGGAGTTCGATCGGGTGCGCAAGAATCTATCCACCCCCTTCCACGAACGGCTGGTCCACATCAAGGCCAACGAGGATTACCTCTATGTGAACATCTGGATCCGGCCGGCGGAGTTTGTGGACCAGCAGGTCCTCATCGTGGCCGTGGTGGATATCACGGTATCCGTGGAGGCGGAGCAGCAGCTCATCCAGGCCGGGAAGATGGCCACCCTGGGCGAGATGGCCACGGGGGTGGCCCACGAATTGAACCAGCCCCTTTCCGTGATCAAGACCGCTTCCTCCTTCATTGCCCGGAAGATCAATTCCAATGAACAGATTGACCGACCCATTTTGGAAACCCTGTCCCGGGAGATCGAATCCCATGTGGACCGGGCCTCGAAAATCACCAATCACATGCGCCTGTTCGGCCGGAAGTCCGTTTTCCAAAAGGAGGCCCTGGACGTCAATGAGGTCTTGAAGCGGGCCTTTGATATCTTCAGCCAGCAGCTCAAGCTCCGGGAGATCCAGGTGGTCTGGGATCTGGACGGGGAATTGCCCGCCCTCCATGCGGATCCGGTCCGGTTGGAGCAGGTTTTCATCAATTTGCTCATCAATGCCCGGGATGCCATTGTCAGCCGGGCCAAGGAAGCCGAAGAACCGGGATTTAAAAAGGAAATCCGGCTGGAAACCCGCTGGCATCCCCCGGAGAACGAGGGCCACTCCCCGGCCGGGGGCAATGAACTCATCGGCCGGGATGCCGGGGAGTTCATCCAGGTGAAAATCCGGGACACGGGCACGGGCATTGCCAAAACCGACCGGGATAAGTTGTTTGAACCCTTTTTCACCACCAAAAAGGTGGGGGAGGGCACCGGGCTGGGCTTGTCCATTTCCTACGGCATCATTAAGGAGAGCGGGGGCGAGATCAGTTTCCACAACAATAAGGACGGCGGGGCCACCTTTATCCTGATCTTCGGGGTGGCGCCGGCCTCGGATAAACCGGCAATTGCCGGGGAGGAAAAACCATAGCATGGATTCCCAGGCCCATACCCTTTTATTGGTGGACGATGAAGAAGGCATCCGCAATGTGCTGGACATCACACTGAGCCATGCCGGTTACCAGGTGCTCACGGCCCCGGACGGGGAGACGGCCATGGGGATCTTCCAGGATGCCGAGCCGGAAATCGTGATTTCCGATATCAAGATGCCGGGCATCGACGGCATTGAACTGCTCCAGCGCATTAAATCCCGTGCCCCGGAAACCGAGGTGATCATGATCACCGGCCACGGGGACATGGAATTGGCCGTGAAAAGCCTCCAGCACGAGGCCACGGATTTCATCACCAAACCCATCGACAGTCGGGAGCTGGAGCTTTCCGTGGAAAAGGCCGTGGACCGCATCACCATCAATCGACGCATCCGCCAATACATGGCCGAGTTGGAAGACACGGTGAAGGAGCAGGACCGGACCATTGATGAAACCCGGGCCCTGGGCACCATCGGCCAGACCGTGGCCGGCATGTCCCACGTGATCAAGAATATCGCCGGCGGCCTCAAGGGGTCGTCCTTTATCCTGGAGCAGGGCATTGAAAACGAAAACCGGGAATACCTGGTCAAGGGGTGGGAAATGATGAAGGGGAATATCGATAAGATCACCCGACTTTCCCTGGATCTGCTCAATTACGCCAAAACCGGACAATTGCGATTTGAGCCGGTTTCATTGCCCACCCTGGTCACCGAGGCCGGTAATTTGCTGGCTCCCCGGTTCAAGGAGGCCGGCATCGAATTTATTTCAACCCTTGCATCGGGTGTGGGGCAAATTCAGGTGAATGGAGACCGCGAAGCCCTTCTGGCCTGTTTGCTCAACCTTTTGGACAACGCCGTGGATGCCTTGGCACCCCGGGAGTTTGACGCCAAGGGGAATATGGAATCCAGGGCCCGGCAAATTGCCCTGGAGCTGGAAGGGCAGGGCGACGGCATCTGCCTTACGGTCCGGGATACCGGGGCCGGCATGCCCGGGGACATACAAAAACGAATATTCAAGGAGTTTATCACCACCAAGGGGACGCGGGGCACGGGTTTCGGCCTCATGACCTCGTGGAAAATTATATCCGAACACCAGGGGGAATTGTCCTTTAGTTCAAAGGAGGGGGAGGGAACGCAGTTTCGCATTTTTCTTCCCAGGGACGCTGGAGGACAGGTCTCCCCGAAACATAAGGATGTGACATGAACAGATTAACCCTGACGGGCGACGGCAAAATCCGGTTCCGGGGGGAACCGGTGACACAGTCGGTCTATTCCCTTTTGTCCAGATCCATTGATCTGGCCGGGGATGTGACCCTGGCTTCATTTTTCAGGATGATTCGCAATTATCCGGATTTTCTGGTCCTGTCGGAAATGTTGCCGGCCCTGATGGAAATTTGTTCTACTTCCCAACCCGGTTGGGAAAAAACCGAAGAGATAGACAGTCTGGTGTTTTACAAGACCATTACCATGAAAGGAGGCAAGGAACGCACCGGTCTTGAGATCTACACCAGTTTAGCGGGGGTAAAAGATGCAGGAAAGGTCCAATTAAAATTTTTCCAGCTGGAAAGCCTTTTGGGGCATTCCCTGGAATTGGGGCAATTGGAACACGTGATATTTGGGGACGGCCAGGATCTGTTTCAATACGACACGGTGTACACCCTGTTTGAGTTCATTGAAGGGATCTGCTGGGAACTGTCCTTTAATTTCAATCCATTACAATGCACTTTAAGGAGGTAGAAATGTTTGAACGTATATTATTTGCCACCACAGCTTCTCCGGCGTGTGATGCAGCCGCAAAGATTGCATTTGAGCTGGCGGAGAAATATGATTCCCAATTTGAAGTCTTCCACGTCTTCGGTGAACCCTCCCGGGGAGCGGGACCCTTTGTCCGCTCCTATACCACGGGCAAGGAAAATACCGTGGGCCCGGAATATGTGGATTATGTGGTCAATGAAATGAAATACACCTACACCGACCTCATTGAAAAACACGGGGTGCCGGATTTTGAAGCCGTGGCCGGTATTCCTTCCACGGAGATCCTGCGCAAGGCCCGGGCCATGGATGCGGATTGCATCGTCATGGGCGCCCATTCCCGGCGGGATGATCCGGCCGCCGAGCGCTTCCGGGGCATTGTGGGCACCACCATGCAGAAGGTGGCCCAGCGGGCCAAATGTCCGGTGCTCATCATCTCCCGTCCCTGTGAAACCTGTTTCTGGTACTTTAACCAGATCATTTTTGGAACGGATTTTACCAAGGCCTCCATGGCGGCATTTCAGTTTGCTTATAAGATGGCCAGGCAGATCGGCTGTAAACTCCATCTCTTCCATGCCCTGGATGTTGAAGCCTCGGCAAGCGGCGGCCGTCCCGGACAGGTCTCCATTGAAGAACAGGTCCGCCTGGCCCGGGAAAAAATCCAGAACCGTTATGTCTCCCAGATGGAGGGATTTGACAACTATGACGTCACGGTGTGGGAAGGCATTCCCTATGTGGAGCTGTTGAAGTTCTCCCGGGAGGTGAGCGGCGATCTCATCGTCATGGCCCACCACACCCGTGAAATTGACCCGGATGAGGCCATGTTCGGCTCCACCGTGGAGCAGGTGGTCCTGCGCTCGGCCTGTCCCGTGGCCAGCGTGAACAGACCGGATAAACTCTGATGGCGGATAAGGCGCAGGTTCTCATCATGGAGGATGAGATGGACATGCGGTTCTATCTCACGGCCCTGGTCAAATCCATGGAACTTGAACCTGTCATGACCCGGAACGGTATCCAGGGTCTTGGGATTCTGAAGCAGCAGCACCATGCCGTGGATCTCATCATCCTGGATATCATGATGCCGGACAAGGGCGGCGCACTGGTCTATCGGGAGTTAAAGACCCTGCCGGAGTACAGGGATATTCCCCTGGTGATTTTCTCCGGCGTGGAGCAGGCCGCCTTTTGCCATTATATTCGCATGCTCAATGCCGAATCCGGCCTGGATATTCCCCAGCCGGAATACTATGTTGAAAAAACAGCCGATCCAGAGTATTTAAAAACAATTATCAATCGGTGCTTAAATCGGACATCGACTTCACCTTCTGCCTGACCTGGATTTTCCCTTCCTGCCCAGATGATTCCAGGATGTCCCTTTGGCCGTTCCAGGCCCATGCCGTGAATATCGCCGGGCCTGGAGACAGCGCTTTCGTAAAACCGTCTTAGCAGGGTTTTATTTCCCACAAAATTGGTGGGAATAACCGGTTCGAATCTTACACGGAACCCATGGCCGTGGCATATTCGGGCCATGGAGCAGGGGGCTCAATGAAAGTATTGCTGGTGGATGACGAAGAGGGGATTCGCAACGTACTCTCCATTACCCTGGCCGATGCCGGGTATGAGGTCCACACCGCCGAAGACGGTGTCATTGCCTCGGGGATGATTCCCCGGCTTCGCCCGGATCTGGTGCTCACGGACATTCGTATGCCCGGCCTGGACGGCATTGCCCTGCTCAAATTCATAAAAAAGAAATGGCCGGACACCGAGGTGATCATGATCACGGGCCACGGTGATCTGGAGCTGGCCATTGAAAGTTTGAAGCTGGATGCCGTGGATTTCATCACCAAGCCCATCCACCCCGATATTTTGGACATTGCCCTGAACCGGGCCCAGGACAAGATCAATACCCGGAAAAAGCTGGCCCTTTACACACGGAATTTGGAAAGTCTGGTGGCGGAAAAGACCCGGAAGCTGGCGGTCTCCGAGCAACGGTACATGCGTTTGTTTAACCATTCTCCGGCCTTCATCACCATATTGGACCGAAACTTGAGGATTCTGGAATCCAATGACCGGTTCAAGGAAACCTTTGGGGAGCCGGACCAGGGCCATTGTTACCAGGTTTTCAGGAACCGGGAGGACCCCTGCCGCAATTGCCCGGTGATCCAGACCTTTGAAGACGGCCTTTCCCACACCGCGGAAATGGACATTCCCCTCAAGGATGGTGAGGTCCATAATTTTTTCATCCAGACCTCGGCCCTCACCGATGACCAGGGAACCATCCACCAGGTCATGGAAATGGCCACCGATGTGACGGAATTCCGGGAACTCCAGGATCACTTGGCAGCCCTGGGTCTGCACATTTCAACCATTTCCCACGGTATTAAAGGGATATTGACGGGCATGGACGGGGGCAATTATCTGATTTCATCGGGGCTGGACCGGGGGAACACGGACCAGGTTCGCATGGGATGGGACATTGTAAAGGAAAAGATCAACATCATCCGCAGCATGGTCCTGGGCATCCTTTACCATTCCAAAAACCGGGAATTGGAGCCCCGTGATGTGGATCTCTTTGATTTCATACAAGAGCTGGTCACCACCCTGGCCCCCAAGATGAAAAGTCTGGATATTCAGCTGGCGCTGGATATCCCCCGGCCCGATTCCGGGGTCACCGTGCCCATGGACAAGACCGTGATGTTTGCGGCCCTGCTGGCCATCCTTGAAAATGCCGTGGACGCCTGTGCCGCCATGGCGGGCAAGCGGGATCGTTTGATGATTTCCATCCATGCTGCCCGCAGCCGGGACCAGGCCGTTTTCAGCATCCGGGACAATGGCACCGGCCTGTCCCGGGCCTATGCCCGGGAGGTCTTTTCCCTTTTTTATTCCAACAAGGGACGCAAGGGGACCGGGCTGGGATTGTTCATCGCCCACCGCAGTGTCAAACAGCACAATGGGGAAATTCGCATCAACTCCACCCCGGGGGAATTCACGGAATTCATCATCACCCTGCCCCTGGAATCCATAAATTCTTCCTGAAATTAAAGTCCCTTGTTGGGATTTCCGCCTATCCTGGATTTGACAAGATCAATTCCCGTGTTATGATTTTAGAATTGAAAATTCAGGGGGA
>JAKSBM010000865.1 GCA_022361135.1 Desulfobacterales bacterium
CAGGTATCCCGGATTTCACACCAAGGCCATGGAAGGCAGAAAGTTGGGCCCGGCCCGGAAACTGGCCGCAGAACTCTTGGCCCGGCGCAAACCCGTGACCAAGGAGCTCACCGAAGAGTTCAGTGCCCTGGAACGGGCCCTGGATCATTTCTGCGCCCTGGGTCTGGATGGGGTGGAGCTCTGGGTGGAGGATGACTTGGTGGCCTTTGCCATCTTCTCCCCCCTGGGTAAGGATGTCTACGATGTCCAATTTGAAAAAATAGACATCAATTACAAGGGGGCCGGCCAGATGATCAATTGGGTGACGGCGGAATACCTGAGGGGACGCTGTACCCATGTGAACCGGGAGCAGGATCTGGGCATTCCCGGGCTTCGCAAGGCCAAGCTTTCCTACGAGCCTTCCGATCTCATCGTTCCCTATTATCTGACCTTTAAGGGATAGGGAATTTGCCCATGTAAAGGCCCTGGGTTTTACAAAAAAAAAACGGTCCGTGGATGTCCACGGGCCGTTTTTTATTTTGGGTGGGAGCTAAATTTTTATCGGAGTTAATTCCCGGTTTTCAACCGTTCCCAATACCGTTCATAGGTGAGAATGGCCTCACCCACATCCAATTGGAATTCGCCTTTTTTTACCACATCCTCGGAGGGGAAGATCATGGTGTTGTTGCGCAAGCTTTCTTCCATGAGGGGGAGGGCATCCTTGTTGGCCGGGGCAAACCCGACATAGTCGCATATCTTCACGGCCACATCCGGTCTCAGGATGTAATTGATGAAGGCATGGGCTTCTTCAATGTTCCGGGCCCCCTTGGGAATGACCATGGAGTCCACCCAGAAAATGGCCCCTTCACTGGGGTAGGCATATTTGATAGAGGGCATTTCCTGGTTGGCCATGTAGGCTTCTCCGTTCCAGGTCATGCCGGCATAGGTCTCCAGGTTGAGCATGGGCATTTTGGGGGCATCCCCGGAAAATACCCGGATGTTGGGCAGCAGTTCCTTGAGGGATTCATAGGCGGTTTTGATGTGCTCCGCATCGGTGTCGTTGATGGAATAGCCGTTGAGTATCAGGGCCATGCCAAAGACTTCCCGAACGTCATCGTTCATGACCAGTCGATTTTTAAATTCTGCCTGCCAGAGATCCTTCCAGGAGGTGATTTTTTCCGCCGGGACATGGTCGGCATTGTAGATCAGGCCGGTGGAGCCCCAGACATAGGGGATGGAATACTGGTTTGCCGGATCATAGGGCTTGTCCAGGAGCAGGGGATCCAGGTGTTTGAAATTGGGCAGCTGATCCTTGTTGATGGGATTCAGCAGATTTTCCCGCCGCATTTTGTGGACAAAATAGGTGGAGGGGAAGGCCACGTCGTATCCCTTGCCCCGGGTGAGTTTGATCTTGGCGTACATGGATTCGTTGGAGTCAAAGGTGGCATAGATCACCTTGATGCCGGTTTCCTTTTGGAAATCGGCCAGGACTTCATCGGGTATATATTCGGTCCAATTGTAAACATGGACCTGTTTTTTGCCGGCCAGGGCCGCCAGGGGCATGCAGAGAACCAGGACCAGGACAAGA
>JAKSBM010000997.1 GCA_022361135.1 Desulfobacterales bacterium
TACGCAGGGTTCATTAGAAAAAGGAAGGGGCCGGTCAGGATGGGACCTTCCTTTTTTTTATGCCTGAATAATCCTGTTTTTTATTTACTAAATCGCAAATTTGACTCAAACGGCGAATTATCCAAAAAAAGGCTTGTGATTATAGAGTCTTATGTGTAACACTATTTCCTAGTGAACCTGATGTTCATCTCTTAGTCTCATTTTCAATCTCCGAAAATCAATCGTTTAAAATTTGTCCATTTTACAACCACGGCCTTATGAAAAGGATGAGGCCGGTCCATCCAAGGAGGAAAAGATGAGAAAATGGATTAAGATCTGTGCAGCCGTCACTGCTGCATTGGCCCTTTCTTTGTCCGCACATGCTGCCGAATGGAATTTTTACGGCAGTGCCCGCATGGAAACATTCTTTGAGCACACCGACAATGTGGGAAGTACCGAAACCACCTATGACGAGGATCTCCAGTCCAATGCCCGGATTGGTGCCAAGGTCCGGGTGAATGATTCCCTCAAGGGACGTTTTGAGTACGGTACAAAGGAAGATGCCCAGGGAACACGGAATGCCAATATCCGTCTCCTTTGGGGCGAATGGGATTTTGGCGGAGGGAAACTCATGGTGGGGCAGTCCTATACCCCCATTTACACCAGTTATTCCAAGGCGGTTTACGACAGTGGCCGGGGCCTGGAAAAATACGGCGCCATTTCCGCCTCCCGGCAGCCCATGATTCGTCTGACAATGGGGGGATTCCAAGTGGCCATCATTGAACCGGCCAATGAAAAGCTGGTCACCACGGATGAGGTGGAGAACAATTATCCCAAGGTGGAAGCTGCGTATCGGATCAAATTCAACAGCGGCTCGGTGAAATTTGTGGGTGGTTTTAACAGTTACGAATTAAACGATGTCCATGATGTGGACTCCTACGTGGTCGGCGTGGGCGGTAAGATGAAATTCAGCCGTTGCTTCATCGCCGGCAGCGTTTACATCGGGCAGAACCTGGGGACCTATAAGTTTAAAACCTCCCCCGGCGGAGATCCATTGGTTTCCGGCAACAATCTCATCGACAGCGACGACATGGGAATCACCCTGGTCACCGGATATAAGGTCAACGATATGTTCAGTTTTGAAGCCGGTTATGGTTACATTGAATCCGAGTTGGACCAGTCCGGTTATTCGGAAGACGATGCCACCCATTACTATATCCAATCCCAGGTGACCCTGGCACCGGGGGTATACATCGTGCCGGAAATCGGCATGGTGGATGAGGGCGAAGACCAGAATGGCGCAGAAGAAAAGGAAGTCACCTATTACGGTGCCAAGTGGCAAATTAATTTTTAAGCCCCTTTGAATCATAGGGTTCAACCCTATTAAAAACGGGAGGTCCAAGGACTTCCCGTTTTTTATTTGTGGAATTGCCCTGCCCAGTGATTTGATCCCATTACAGCCAATGAATGGGCCGGATTAAATCATTTCCACCGGCTTTCAATCCGCCGTGAATGTCCTTCATCTTTCCTAACCCCTTCCATACCCAATCCAAAATTTATTCTCATCAACAACAAACAATAAAAAGCCATGATCCCCGAGGGTGTATCCACATCCTGAAGCTGATAATTCAATTCAATGCCCTGCCAAGGGGGCAGGGCGCAAGGAGACAAAGATGAAAAAATGGATGAAAGTTGCAGCATTACTTGTAACCACCCTGGGCCTAGCTGCATCGGCCCAGGCCGCAGAGTGGAATTTCTACGGCAGTGCCCGTGTGGAAACCTTCATCAGCGATACCGATGAGAACGGCAGTTCCACAACGGAATATTCCCAGATGCTCCAGGAAAATGCCCGCATCGGCGCCAAGGTTCGGGTGAGCGATTCCCTTAGGGCGCGGTTTGAATATGGTACCAAGGGAAGCAATGCCAATATTCGGCAGATCTGGGGAGAGTGGACCTTTGGTTCGGGAAGTCTCCTGGTGGGGCAGACCTACACCCCCATTTACAACAGCTATTCTTCCTCGGTTTATGACAATGGTCGCGGCCTTGAAGGATACGGGGTTATTTCCGCCAGTCGGAAACCCATGGTTCGTTTGAAATTCGGTGGATTCCAGGTGGCTGCCGTTTCTCCCGCCAGTAAAGTCCTCACCGGTACCACGGCATCTGAAAATAATATTCCCAAGCTGGAAATGGGGTATACCATGAAGTTTAACTCCGGTAGTGTGAAACTGGTGGGTGGGTATAATACCTATGAGCTGGATAATAAATATGATGTGGATTCCTATGTCGTGGGCATTGGCGGCAAGGTGAAGTTTGGCGCCGCTTTCCTGGCAGGTAGCATTTACACCGGCCAGAACCTGGGGCCCTATGGGTTTAAAAACAGCCCTAATGATGACCCGACAATTTCCGCAAACAATGTGGTGGACAACGAATCCATGGGCTTTACCCTGATCGCAGGATACAAGTTCAATGACATGGTTAAAGTCCAGGCCGGTTACGGTTATACCGAGTCTGAGCTGGACCAGGCCAACTCCAAGGAAGACGATGCCAGCCAGTATTATCTCCAGGCCAAGCTCACCCTGGCGCCGGGCGTCTACATCGTTCCGGAAATCGGTTTTGTGGACGAGGGCAAGGATGCCAATGGCAACCAGGAAGAAGAAGTCACCTACTATGGTGCCAAATGGCAGATTAATTTCTAACCCACCATTTGTTTGAATTGCCCATGCAAAGGGGAGGCGGTGGTTTGCCTCCCCTTTTTTTGTGTTCAATACTTGCAGGACGGACTTTGCCTTCCAATCTTGCCTCCCCCCTTTGATTCCTCAATTTGTATAAAAGGAGATAAAATTTTGTTGACAGAAAGGATTTCTCTTTTTATATTCCGCAAAAAAAGTTAGCTCACAATAACTCTATTTGGTTTGTTGAAATTCATTCCCATGCTGAAGCTTAAGTCCAAATTCCGTCTCCTCATCGGACTCTATATGAGTATTCCCCTGGTGGTTCTTTGTATTTCCATCCGTGGAACCGACATCTTTTCAAACCTTCAATTTCAAAACGCCTTGGGCATATCCATAGCTGCATCCATTTTCATTTGCCTGTGCAATCCCCTCCTCATTGGGTTGCGCTGGTGTGTTTTTGAACAATTGGATGAGATTTCAAAGGTATGCACCGAACTCAAACATGGGCGGTACACCTTTTTCTCCTTGCCTAATGAACCCTTGGATGGCGGAGATGAAAATGAACTCATCGATTTAATGCGGGATATGAATTGGATGATTCGCAAGATCGCCTCAAGGGAGTCGGAGTTGGAAGCCCGGGTGAGCCAGAGGACACTGGATTTGGAACAAACCAATGGAGAATTACTTCTGGCCAGGGATCAGGCCAATGCATCCGCCCGGGCAAAGAGTGAGTTCCTTGCCACCATGGGCCACGAGTTGAGGACCCCCTTGAATGCCGTCCTGGGTTATACCGATCTCCTCATGACATCGGCTTTGCCTTCCAAGCAGGAAGAGTACGTGAGGATTATCCGGACGGCCTCCCAATCCCTTTTAAAAATCATTAATGATATTCTTACCTTTTCAAAGGTGGATGCCGGCAAATTGGTGGTGGAAAATATCCCCTTTGACCTGGAAAAGATTTTTGAAGAAACCTTTGATCTGTTCAAACATGAATTGGATGAAAAATCCCTGGACTTGTCCTTTGACATGCCCGCTGGGCTACCCCGCCATATCATGGGAGATCCCTTGAGGTTGCAGCAGGTTTTTATCAATCTGGTTTCCAATGCCGTGAAATTCACCCAGGAGGGGGGAATTCATATTCGCGTTGACGGGGATGTGGAAAAAGATCGGACCACCTTTGTTTTTGAGGTTCAAGATAGTGGCATCGGCATGTCCGAGCAGACCCTGTCCAGGATTTTTATCCCCTTTACCCAGGCCGATGGTTCCACCACCCGGAATTTTGGCGGAACCGGTCTGGGCCTTGCCATTTCACAGAAGTTGATCCACCTCATGGGGGGAAAAATCATTGTCCACAGCAGCCCGGGAAGGGGAAGCTGTTTCCGGGTTGAGTTGGAGGCGGTTTGTGCCCCTTCAATGCCTGAAGTTCAAATTCATGGAGAAGCCCCCCTGCTGCCCCGGGTTGGGAAAAAGAATGCAGCCCCGTCCGGTGTGGCCGGCGCCGGGAAAACCATGGGCAAAGAGATTCAACCCCTTTTATCCAGAATGGATGAACAGATTCGCCAGAATAGTTTAACGGCCAAGGAAACCGCACGGAGTTTAAAGATGGCATTGGCGGAATCCAGCCATTCCCATTTGGCTGAAAAATTGGAAACCCAGCTCAATCGTTTTGATTTTAAAACCGCTGGGAAAACCTTCTCCCATTTAACTTCTCAAATAAAAGTCGCCTAGGGAAATACACCATGGATATCAGTTCTCAGGTCAAGGAGAGGATTCTCATCGTCGACGATACCCCGGCCAATATCGATGTGCTGGGTGCCATGCTTTCACAGGCGTATGATATCAGTGTTGCCGTGAATGGTCCCACGGCCCTGGAAATCGCCCAGTCCGACAGCCCCCCGGACCTGGTGCTTCTGGATATTATGATGCCGGAAATGGATGGCTATGAGGTGGCCAGGCGATTAAAGGCCGACCCGGTTACCCGGGGCATTCCCATTATTTTCGTCACGGCTAAAGTCGACAAGGAGGACGAGGCTTTTGGCTTTGAAATCGGGGCTGTGGATTACCTCCATAAACCCGTGAGTTCCCAGGTCACCCTGGCACGGATTAAATCCCAGTTGGAGCTTAAACGACTCAGGGATCGAATATCCGGAGAGTTGGAAAAAAGCAGGATTTCCGCCAGTGAGAACCGGATCTATTTCAGGGAGTTGTTTCGAAGTTCCCCCCAGGGCATTGTCCTGTTGGATGGGGAGGGGCGGATCCTCCAGGTCAACCAAAGTTTTTGCCTGCTCTTGGGCTATGATACGGAAACCGATGTCATGGACCAGGGGATTTTCCATCTCATCCCCGGGTCGGATTTTGACATGGCGGAGTTGATTCAGAAGACCTGGACCGGAGACACAATCACATCCGAGGCCCTCTGCCTGCACCGGGAGGGATACCAGATTCCGGTTTCTCTTTTGGCCTACCCCGTAAGTGTCCAGGGGGAAACACGGGGGATTTTTGTCTTTGTGGAAAATATCTCCCATAAAAAATTGTTTGAGGAGCGCTTGAAACATCAAGCCTTCCACGATGCACTCACCGGAATTCCCAATCGTCAATTGTTCAAGCAGAGGCTGGAATACGCCATTGCCTCGGTGAAACAGGACCAGGGAGAGTTTGCCGTCCTCCTCATTGACCTGGATCGATTCAAAAGCATCAATGACACCCTGGGGCACCATGCCGGGGATGAACTGCTCAAGGTTGTCACCCAGGCGATTCAGGGTTGCTTAAGGTCCCAGGACACCCTGGCCCGCCTGGGGGGAGATGAATTTGCCATTTTGCTTCCAGGGATATGGAGCCGGCAAACCATCTGCAAGGTGGCCACCCGGATCCGGGATGCGGTTGAAAGTCCCCTTCACATCCAGAATCAGATGGTTCACATCTCCGCCAGCATCGGCATTGTATTGGACACCCGGAACTACAACGATGCCAATATGCTTTTACGGGATGCGGATCTGGCCATGTACGATGCCAAGGATGGGGGACGGGCCCAATTTAAATTCTTTACCCCCGAGAGTCGGGAAAGCCTCATGGCTTCGGTGACCCTGGAAACGGAATTGCGAAAGGCCATCAACCATGATCAACTGACCCTCCATTACCAACCCATTGTTCAGCTGAAGGATGGTCTGGTTTCAGGGTTTGAAGCTTTAATCCGCTGGGATCATCCCAGCCGGGGATTGATATTTCCGGACCAGTTTATACCCGTGGCCGAAGGCTCCGGCCTCATGGTTCCCATGGGGAAGTGGATATTGGAAACCGCCTGTCGCCGTCTGGCCATGTGGCAGCCCCAGACCAACATCGGCATGAATATCAATATTTCCATAAAACAATTCCAGGAGAAGTGCTTTGTGGATGATTTGGGGGAAATTGTCTCCAGATGCGGGATATCCCCCTGTGGGGTAAAATTGGAATTCACCGAGTCCCTGCTCATGGCCCATACGGATTTTGCCGTTAAGCAATTGGAGAAATTAAAGGACCAGGGCTTCACCCTATCCATAGATGATTTTGGAACCGGATATTCCTCCCTGTCCTACCTCCAGCAGTTTCCCGTGGACCAGATTAAAATTGATCGTTCCTTTGTCCAGAGCATGGGGGTGAGGGAAGAGAGCGTTGAAATTGTGAAATCCATTATCTCTTTGGCCAAGGGACTTGGCCTTTCCACGGTGGCCGAGGGGGTGGAGACCAAGGAACAGCTTGAAATCCTAAGGGAGCTTTCCTGTGATTCCGCACAGGGGTATTTTTTTGCCAAGCCCATGCCCCCCTTGAATGCGTTTACCTATCTGAATCATAATCTGGCCCTTTGATCCTCCGGTGGCGGGTTGCCTGGTTTTCCAACTTAACTTTCGTTCCGTGGATTTGGATTGCCCATCCCGGTCCATGGTCCATGGACCGGGACAGGGCAGGGCTTAGTCCCGGCAGCGTTTTCTGGAATACCCCATGGCACCCAGGAGGCCAAAGCCCAACAGAGCCATGGATCCGGGCTCCGGTACCGGTGTGTAACGGATTTGGGTCAAATAGAACTCATCGTCGTGCATGTCGGCACGGATACCAAATACGGTCCCTTCATACCCATTGGTCCCCAGGGGCCGCCATCCCGGTACGGTCTCCTGATCTTCCAGGATTAAGGTGTCCCCGACAAATAAATCAAATTGATCGGTGAAATGGCCCTGGCTGAAGGTCAGATGGGACAATATCACCCGTTGGCTGAAGGTGAGCCAGAGGGTGTCGTCCGGTCCGGCACCGTCAATCTGGAAATCATCGTTGGTCGTATAGGTGTGCAAAGTTCCAAGTCCCTCTGCTGAAAGAAAGACTTCCCCGTTGCCGCTGGCCCCCAAATTGTCGCTGGTCCAGGTGGCCGTAGCTGTCACCGATACCCCTTCACCCAGGTCAAATGTCCTACTGGCACCTTGGAAGGCGCCCTCGGCAGCATCGGTGAAATCAAAGGTCATTGACGTGGCACCCGCCGATCCTTGTAACAAGAACACGGTGCTCAACATGATCCATAACAGGGTTATATGTTTCATAAATCCTCCTGACGCCGGGAGGCCCCTTTGGGTAAATCCCAGCGAAAATTAACATGGTAAATTGAATTTTCATACTTCGCTGTTAACGAATTTAGTTAGGGTAAGCAAGCTGCATGGCAGCGTCAATGGTTCCAGGGGTGTGGATAAAATTGTTTGATTTGGGAGATGGAAATGGAATGGAAATGAGAAGGTTTTGTGATAAAGTGCCTGTTTTCTCTTTGAAACCCGGGGGCCGTGTGAGCTTCTTCCCCGGGGGAAAATCGGAATCGTCTTCCCCCTGGGAAGGTTCTCATTTGCGTTTTGTATGGGGCCGCTGCCATCCCCGTGGCGTTTAAAATCAGGATGCCGACAAGTCCGAAGCAAGTACCAATTGCTTGAATTCCTCCCACCCAAGTCCGGAATCCAAATTCCCTGCATCCCAATCCGTGGCATTGATTCCCCCGCCGAACCGGAAGCAAATGGAAAGGTCCGGAGTGAAATCCACCTTGTAATTGGGCTGCTTTCCCGAACCTGTTTTGCCCAGGTAGATTCTCAACGGAGGCGTTGTGATGCCCTTGTTTTCCATGTAGGTTTCAATGTTCGAAAGGACTTTTGCCAGACCCGGCTTCCCCGTTGGGCAAGGTGCCCCATTTTCATCCAGCACCAAAAGGTGGTTTCGGATCAAGGGCCATTGGGCGTGGA
>JAKSBM010000629.1 GCA_022361135.1 Desulfobacterales bacterium
CCGGACCCCTGGTCGATCTCCTGGAGACCTTTGCCCGGAGCCAGGGCATGCGGGCCGCCTTCACGGAAAATGTGAAAGGCGAGGTGAGCGGACGGTTTACCCGGATTCCGCCCATGCGGTTTTTGGCCGGTATTTACACGGCCTTTGGCATTGAGTGGTATGTGCTGGACGATATCCTCCATTTCTACGTGAAACGGGACCTGGAGCGCCGCCTGGTCTACCTTTCCGCAGCCAAACCCTCGGAGATGAAATCCATCCTCATCGATGCGGGCCTGCTCTCCCCCCAATTGCCCTGCCGGGTGAATGACAAACGCAAGGTGATTATCTTTTCCGGTCCCCGGGCCTATGCCGACGGGGTGGCCGCAGCCATTAAATCCTATGAAGATGCCTATCGCAATGAGCAAGAA
This sequence comes from Desulfobacterales bacterium, assembly GCA_022361135.1. The sequence continues at coordinate 408 of JAKSBM010000629.1, forward strand.
GTGCGGGTTTTTTTCCTGAAACATGCCTGGGCCGACGACACCGCCATTGGATCGGACAAGGATAAAAAGGTGATTCCGGGTGTGGCCTCCATTTTAAAATCCATGGTCATGGAAGCCCAGGTGGACTCCAGCCAATTGGCCGTGGGAACGGATCGGGGGGCCGCAGTCAGGGATACCATTCCACCGGATATGTTGCCCGACGCCAAGGAGGGGGAGGTAACCCTGGAGCAGCTCCGCCGGGAGGCCAAGGAGCAGATGGAGTTGGACCGCAAGGTGGCCTCTCCCATGCACACCCGGTCCCAGGGGTTGCCCGAGGCCGTGACCAAATGGCTGGAACCCCGGATCCTGGCCGATTCCCGTTCCAACTCCGTCATTGTCCGGGATGCGGCCTTCCGCATGCCCTATTATGAAAAGACCATCAAGGCCCTGGATAAGCCCCTGGACCTGGTGGAGATCCATGCCGCCATCGTGGATGTGGACACCAATTATTCCCGTTCCCTGGGGGTGAATTTGGCCGGGGGCGTGGGCATGCAGGACCATGCCGCCGCCGGTGTGGGCAGCGGCGCCACAAAAATCATTCAGCCCACGGATATCCTGGGGGGTGGGGAGGATGCCGCCTCCATCCTGGGCAAGGGATTTAATTTTTCCACGGTTTACTCCAACGGGGCGGATTATTTCATGGCCACGGTGGACGCCCTGGAAGTCCAGGGCAATGCCCGGGTCCTGGGCCGGCCTTCGGTCATGACCATTGACAATACCTCGGCCACCCTGGAAACCTCCACCACCTTTTACATCCGGGTGGTGGGGCAGGAAGTGGTGACCCTGGAGGAGGTTTCCTCGGGAACCACCCTGGACGTCACCCCCCATATCATTCGGTACGAGGATCGAGATACCCAGATCAAGCTCACCGTGAGCATCGAGGACGGCAAGGATCCCCAAACTGGATCTGTGGAATCGGATATCCCCGCCGTGGTCAAGAAAACCAATATCGACACCCAGGGGTTTATCTCCCACGGCCAGAGTCTGCTCATCGGTGGCTATTATTATGAAACCACCACCCATGCGAACACCGGGGTGCCCATTCTCATGGACGTTCCCGGCCTGGGTAACCTTTTCAGGACCAAGTCCAAGAATGTCCAGCGCATGGAGCGGATGATCCTGATCACCCCCAAAATTGTCAGCCCCCACAAGGCCATGCCGACCTCGCCGGACATTGACGCCTCCAAGTTTTACCGCTCCCCCATGAGTACCCGAAGCGGTGGCATGGAAGTTCTAAAACCCCCGGAGAAACAGGTGGGGGGCTGCTTGTCTAAAAAGATCAATCCCCCGGCAGGACAATAGGAGAAAAGACCATGACAGAATCCGCACAATTATGGCTCAAGGTCTTTTCCGGTCCCCACCTGGGGGCTGAAATTCCCCTGGAATCCGGGCAGCAATACACCCTGGGCTCCAACGACAGTTGTGACCTCATCCTCAGGGATACCACCATTGCCTCCCGCCACCTCCGGCTGGATGTCACCGGTGGTGGACTGGGAATTAAAACCCTGGATGCCCCCGTGGTCCTCGTGGGACAGCCCCATGCCTCGGTTGAAGGGGAGGGGGAAATTTCCGACGACATCCCGGGAAGTGACGCCGGGAACGGGGGAGATCCAGCCGGTGAAACACAGCTCCAGGGGGAACATGAATGGCAGCCCCTGACCCCGTTGATGGTGGGCACCACCTGCCTGGCCTGGACCCACCCCGGCACCGGGTGGGGGAATTTTTCCATTGCCGGCGGCGAGTTGGACAAGGGGTTTTTCGGTGGAGAATCCACTCCGGACCGGGATGGCGCCCCAGCCTCCGGGGAGGAGGCCGCATCCGAAGGGCCCCGGGAAATCAAATTACCCGGTTACGTGGGTAAAATCCTCAAGGGCCTTGGCCTTTTGGTTATTTTCCTCTTTCTCTTCGGCCCCTGCATGGGCACCCGGAATACTTACCAGGCAAGGGACATGGAAGATCTTTTGGCGGATGCGGATTTTGATTATCTTTCCGTGGACCAGACCGAGATCGGGGTCACGGTACTGGGCACGGTGGAGACCCAGGCCGATCGCCGGAAACTCTGGCAATTGGCCGGCCATGCCGAGTATCCGGTTTTCATTGATGTCAAGGTCCGGGAGGAACGGGCCTATGCCGTCAAAGTGGCCCTTTCCGTCCGGGGGCTTTTCCCCGAGGTGGAATTGGAGGAAGACGATATCCATGTGAAGGGCTATATGCGGGACAAGCTCATCGAAGGGGCGGCCAAAATCTGGATCCGCAAGGACATTGCCCAGGTGGGAAAGATTGATTCCACCATGGTCTATGCCTTCCAGGTCTGGCCCGTGCTCAAGGACCGTCTCCTCAAATACAAATTGGATAAGGCCGTTGTCATCCGTTTCCACCCCGGATTGGTCCAGGTGGAAGGGGAGTTGGATTTCGACCAGCGCCAAACCCTGGAAACGGTCAAGGCCGAAGTCTGCAAGGCCCTGGAGTCCCCCATTGCCTTTTGGGACACCCTCACCGCACCGGGATTCTCCCCGGAGTGGAACGCCAGCTTGAACTCAAGCCTGAAATCGGCCTTTTCTCCCGATGCCGGACTGGCCCAGCTTTTCCTGGATTCCCAATCGGCCAAGGGTATCCCTGCCTTCACCGCATCCACGCCGGAATACCGGGTCGGCCAGACCCCGGCCCCCATGCCGGCTCCGCCGGTGTCTTCCCCGGGTTCCCAGTACAGCCGGGAGGCATTGGATGAAAAGGTTAAGAATTCCAAGGTTGTTGTGGATTCCCAGGGAAATCAACTGGCCGTACTCACCGATAAAGATGGCAACCCCGTGGAAGCCGTCCTCCTGGATAGGGATGGGAATGTGGTCCATACACCGGCGGGCAACCCCGTGATCCTTCCCGTGATCAAGGATAAGCAGGGCCGGGTGGTTAAGGATAAGGCCGGAAATCCGGTCTTTGCCCAGCCCTTGATGGATGACCAGGGTAACCCCATGGTTCGCGCAAAGGGGGGGGCCGACCTCCAGGATCCCCAAACATTGAAGGAAAAATTGGCAGATGCCCGGCGCATCACCGATGAAACGGGGCGGAACCTGGCGGTGGTTCTGGATGAAAAGGGAGAACCCCGGGCCGCAGTCCTTTTGGATGAAGACGGTAATGTGGTTCGAACCCCTTCAGGCCAGGCCGTTGTTGTGCCCCCCCTCAGGGATGCCCAGGGAAATATCATCCGGGATGGGGCGGGTAACCCTGTTTTTGTCGAGGCGCAGCGGGATGCACAGGGGAATTATACCATGCCGTCCCAGGGGGTCCGGACCCTGGAGGAATTGGAGGCCGCAGTTAAGGATGCGGAAAAAATTGTGGATGACCAGGGCCATGAATTGGCCGTCCTCCGGGACGACCAGGGAAATATCACCGAAGCCGTACTCCTGGACAAGGACGGAAATATTGTCCGGACCCCGGCCGGGGCTCCCGTGGTCCTGCCGGTGATGACCGATAAGGACGGAAATGTCCTCGTTGATGAAAAGGGGCAACCCCGCTTTGGCAACAGCCCCGGAGACGAGCCCATGATCACCGGTCCGGTTGTGGACGGCCAGGGGAATGTGATCCGGGACGGCCAGGGCAATCCGGTCATGGGGCGGACGGAGGTGGATGAAAAGGGGCAGTTGATCCGGGACGCCCAGGGTAACCCCGTGATTCTGGGGGCGGCCCTGGACACGGATGGAAAGGTCCGCCGGGACAAGGACGGCAACCCCATCCCCCTCACCGTGGCCCGGGACGCCCAGGGCCGGGTGGTCCGGGATGCCCAGGGCAATCCCTACCTCCTTCCCGCCATGCAGGGTAAGTCCGGCCGGATCATCCGGGACGCCCAGGGTACCCCCGTGGCACCCCGGGTCATCACCGGGGCCGGGGGCAAGGCCGTTTTTGACAAGGACGGTAACCTGATCCTGGATAAGGATGCCAACGCTGTTCTCGAATCCCAATTGGGGGGCGGGAACGATGGTGGCAGTGATGCCGGGGGCGCCGGAGATGAAATCCATTCAAATTCCTTGGATTCAAGTGGGTTGGAAAAAACAGATAAAGATGTTTTCGGCTCCGGCACGGCCATTGCTGATAAGAAAGACAAGGCACGGATGGAAGATCCACTCCGGGGGATGACCCTGGTGAGCATTACCCTGGAACCCATCCCCTTTGTGAGTATGAAGGACGGGCAGAAGTTCTTCACCGGTGGCCGCCTGCCCAGCGGATACGTGATCCGGGACATCGGGGTGGACCGCATTGTGGTGGAAAAAGCCGGGAAAAAACGAACCATTAAGATGAGGCAGAAGTGATGATGATATCCCAGAATTTAAACAGCTTTGCAGCAGATCTGTTGGACCATGACCCCCAGGGCCATGGCAAGGCGCAACTGGCCCAGGAGCTTTCGGACATGGACGCGTCCCTGAAGCGGACCCTGGATCGTGGGGTTTCCCCGGACCAGGCCGAGGAAATGGCCGTGGTCCGTGATGCCGTGGCCGCCGCCGGGAACATCCTGGATCATGTCTGGAATGACACCCATCAATAAATGAATTAATCCTAAATATTTAAGGAGATCAATTATGGCAACACCAACCATCAATACCGCCTTCAACGATTTGAAGACCAAAGTGAATGCCGCTGCTGAAGAATTGAATACGGAAATTGCCAGTGCACTGAGCGGCAAGGACCTTGATCCCATGCAGATGCTCAACCTCCAATTCCGCATGGGCAAGTTCAACGCCATGGTGGAAGCCACATCCTCCGTGACAAAGGGACTGACCGACACCGCCAAAACCCTGGCCCAGCGCGCCGGTGGATGATGGATACGACTAAGGGTGCTCCGGATTTATTTTGGGGCACCCGGCCGTTGGATTTTTATGGCCACCTCTAGTAATTGCCCTTTGGTATGATTTCGGCGTTCCATAAAAATGTTAATCCCTGAAACACCTTGTGTATTGCTTCGGTTAATATTTTTTGGGGCCTTGAATTCAAACCAAAATCCTAAATTATTGGAAGTAGCCCCATGAGATAGGAAAAAAAGATGCTGGAAAAATATCAGACTAAGCGTTTGCTGGACATTGCCTTCCTGGGATGCCAGAGGGGGGAGACCGCCCTGGCCCGGAAGGTGATTGCCGGTTTGGATCTGCTCCTGGACGACAGCGTGGAGCTGGAGATCTGCCGGGCCATGTCCCACTACACCGTGGATGAATTTGAACCGGCCCGGGAGGTGCTCACCGCCGCCCTGGACCGGTTCCCCAATGAACCTTTGCTGGGGATTCATCTGGCCCTGGTGGACCATCTTACGGACCAGGACTTCCAGGCCCGGGAGCGGTTGGACCAGGTCCTGGCCTCGGATGCGGATTCAGATGTCCTGGCCCTGGCCCGGGCCATAAGGGAAGAATGTTGAACAGGAGGCATCCATGGGATTGGATCTGCTTTTAAATAATTTGGCCTCCAAGACCGGCCCTTCGGCCGTGGAAAACAGCCCGGGAACCGGTATGGTGAAGCCCGTGGCTCCGGCCGATGCCGGGGATGTGGCCGAATTCCAGCGCTGCATGGCCCAGGGCATTGCCCCGGTGGGGGCGGCGGAGAGCCGGGGCATTACCCAGCCCGTTACCCTGGGAGAGCGGCTGACCCCGGTGGAAAAGACCGGGGAGAGCGGTCACACCCGGGAGTGGCTGGATTCCATTGTGGAAACCCTGCAAAAGGATGAAATTTCCCATGGCGACCTGTACCGGGTCCAGACCCTGGCGGCCATGGCCCAGGTGGAGGTGACCCGAAATTCATCGGTGACCCAGAGCATGGATAGCGGGCTGAAAACCCTTTTAAAGAATACTTAATGTTTTCGGGTGCCGGCGGACCGACACCCTGAGTTGATGTGTACCCATGATATCGGTATCCCAGGAGTTGAACGTGCATCCCAGACTGAAAATCATAAGCGGAATTTTCTTGCTCTGCCTGGTCCTTTTGACCGGTTGCAGCCAGGAATTATACAAGGATCTGTCCGAGACCGATGCCAACGGCATGATGTCGGCCCTGCTCAAACGGGGCATTTATGCGGAAAAGATGGACCAGGGCAAGGGCTTGTTCACCATTGCCGTGGACGAATCCCAGGTGGTTTCCTCCCTGGAAATCCTCCGTCGCCAGAGCCTGCCCCCCAAAACCTACGAGACCCTGGGCTCCACCTTTCCCAAGGAAGGGATGATGTCCTCGCCTTTGGAGGAGGAGGCCCGCCTGGGCTATGCCATTGCCCAGGAATTGGCCGGGACCTGTGCCGAGCTGGACGGCGTTCTCACGGCCCGGGCCCACGTGGTCATGCAGAAGCAGGATCCGGTCACCGAAGCCTTGACTCCGGCCACGGCATCGGTGTTTCTCCGGTATCTGCCCGGCTCGTCCGTGGAGCAATATGTCCCCCACATTCGGAATTTGGCCGCCAATGCCGTTCCCAATTTAAAATACGACAATACCTACGTTTTCCTTTTTCCGGCCTCGGATACCATTATCATGCCTCCTCCGCCCAAGTATCGGCAGATTTTGGGGGTGGATCTGGCCCCCTATGCCGTGCGTAAGTTCATGTTGGCCGTGGCCGCCCTGGTCTGCGCCGGCCTGGGGCTTGGCATGGGCGGCATTGTCCTCTGGGGAAAATACAAGGAATACCAGGCATCCAAGCTGGAGACCGAGGAGAATGATGCGGATTGATCCCACATCCTCCGGGGGCAGCCCGGGCGTGGCCGACTCTGGACATCGAGACGGTGCGGCTGAAAAACCGGTGATCAACCGGGGCTTCTACCGGGACCTGGTCAAGGAACGTCCCCAATTGCTGGGGGCGATTTTGCGGTTTAACCAGGGCTTGAATCAACGGGCGGCCGGGGCGCTCTTTGGCGGGGAATCCCTTCCGGCCCGGCTACAATCACGGCTGCCCGCCGGTCGCAGGCACCCCGGATTCTGGTATTTTGAAGAAGAATCCCGTCGCATGGCCCTTTTGGATGCTCCGGTGATCACGGCATTGGTCCGTCATTGGGGAACGGCCTTTTATTCTCCACTCCTTTCCTCCTTTATTCTGAAATCCCAGGTGGATGTGCTGGGGGAAACCCTGGGCGCGGATGCCCTGGCCTTTGCCCGGGGAAGGGGACGGTTTCTTTTGGGGAATACGGCCCAAATCCTGGAGCAGGAGCCGGTTTCCTGTCCGGCGGATGAGGTGGCAAAGATGGTCATGGCCTCGGGCCTTTCGGCCCTGGCCGTGGTGGCATCGGCCTGGCCCCGTCCCCTGGTTGAACTCTGGGAGGATTTTTTGAACCGGGAAATACCAGGGGCGGCGTCCCTGTATGAGCCCCTGGGAGAACGGGCCCAACCGGCCCGGCTGCGGGCGGCCTGGTTCAGTATCAAAAAAGTTTTGCTCAAGGAGGTGGCGCCCCAATGGACAGCCCTGTTTTCATGAAAAAACAATCCCTCACCCCCCCGGCCGGCCAACGGATCCTGAAGCAGGCCGACTATGGCCGCCTCATTGAGGCCGACGCCATCCTGGAGGAAGCCCGCAAGACCGCCTCGGAAACCCTGGCCCAGGCCATGGAGATTTATGAAGCCCGGAAAAAACAGGGCTACGAGGACGGCCTGGAAGAGGGGCGGATGCAGCATGCGGAAAAGATCATGGACACGGCCATGGAGGCCATCAATTATTTCGAATCCATGGAAAAGTCCATTGCCGGCCTGGTCACCCAATGTTTGGAAAAGGTCTTGGGCGAGATGGACCAGGAGGAACTCATCCTCCGCATTGTGAAAAACGGCCTGGCCGTGGCCCGGAATGAGAAAAAGGTGGTGGTCCGGGTGTGCGACACGGATTTGAAACGGGTCAACGATGCCGTCTCCACCATGCTCCAGACCTATCCCGGGATTTCCGTTCTGGATATTTCCGCAGATGCCCGGCTCACCCCCGGGGCCTGTATCATCGAAAGCGAACTGGGGGTGGTGGATGCCAGCCTGGACACCCAGTTGACGGCCATTAAACGGGCCATCGCCCGGAGGATATAAATCCATGGCCTTTGAATACATGGTCAATATCATCGAGGACGCCATCAAGGACCTCAAGCCCATTGAGATCCGGGGGCGGGTGGAAAAGGTGGTGGGCACCATCATCCACGCCGTGGTCCCCGGGGTTAAGGTGGGGGAACTCTGCCTTTTGAAAAATCCCTGGGAGGATTGGGAACTCAAGGCCGAGGTGGTGGGCTTTGCCAAGCGGGTGGCCCTGTTGACGCCCCTGGGGGATCTCCAGGGGGTTTCCCATGCCACCGAGGTGATTCCCACCGGGGACATCCATTCCGTACCCGTGGGAGATGACCTTCTGGGCCGGGTCCTCAACGGCCTGGGGGAACCCATCGACGGGGGACCGCCCCTGAAACCCCAGGATTATTATCCCGTTTATGCCGATCCCCCCAACCCCATGCAGCGCCGGATCATTGACAAACCCATTTCCCTGGGGCTGCGGGTCATGGACGGCATCCTCACCTGCGGGGAGGGCCAGAGGATGGGGATATTTGCCGCCGCCGGCGGGGGCAAGTCCACCCTATTGTCCTGTTTGATCAAGGGGGCCGAAGCCGACATTTGCGTTTTGGCCCTCATCGGGGAGCGTGGCCGTGAGGTCCGGGAATTTCTGGAACACGATCTGGGACCCGAGGGCATGAAAAAGGCCGTCATCGTCTGTTCCACCTCGGATCGCTCCTCCATGGAGCGGCTCAAGGCTGCCTATGTGGCCACGGCCGTGGCCGAATATTTCCGGGACCAGGGCAAGGCCGTGCTCCTCATGATGGATTCCGTCACCCGGTTTGGCCGGGCCCTGCGGGAAATCGGCCTGGCCGCAGGGGAACCCCCCACCCGCCGGGGTTATCCCCCTTCGGTGTTTTCCAGTCTGCCCAAGCTCATGGAACGGGCCGGGAATTCGGACAAGGGGAGTATCACCGCCCTCTATACCGTGCTGGTGGAGGGGGACGACATGACCGAGCCCATTGCCGACGAAACCCGGTCCATCCTGGACGGACATATCATCCTTTCAAGGAAACTGGCCGCGGCCAACCATTATCCGGCCATCGACGTCCAGGCTTCGGTGAGCCGGGTCATGAACAGCATTGTGGGGCCGGAACACAAGGAGAATGCCCAGAAATTGAGAAAGGTTTTGGCCAA